>JAJZEJ010000431.1 GCA_021828635.1 Chloroflexota bacterium | reverse complement strand
GGGGCCAGCGCGGTCGAACCGGCCAGGGTGAGGCTACCGGAAAGGCAGGTATAGGTTCCGGGTGTGCCAAGCGTGCTGGGTGTGCTTGTCGCGGAAGAAGTGCTTCCGGTTGTTGTTGTTGTACTGCCACAGGCTGAAATAAAAACGCCCATTACTGCTGCCAGCAAAAGCATGGACGCGATGCGCCATTGTTTGAACATGAAAGGTTAACTCCTTTAGGATGGCCTATAAGTGAATGAGAATGGAGCTTTTTTCTCTCCATCCTTGCTACACTTATACCCTATCATTGCAGGGTTAACCTTGCTTTATGGATATGTTAATTTAGCGTTAAATGTTCCTACAGGATATGCCACCAATTGTTAAATGAGCGACAAAGATCATACAACCACTGGAAGTTCTACCACTAATACCGAACAGGGCAAGGTTAGGGGATCCAACACTACCGCATGGCACCCACCAGGGGTGTCACTACATGTATAGTGCCTTAGCCGCACAATATAATACATGTAGTGACACCCCTGGTGGGTGCCATGCCTCACCAATGAGAAATATCGTCCGCATCGCCGATATTCCGGCATGCCTCATGCCGGGGCTGACTGCTGTTCGGGCGCTTGTTCCGCTTGTTCCTGGCACCATTGCTCATAATCGATAAAGCGTCCCTCCTCGACAAGATAAAGGTTGGGTAGCGTCACGGTAGGCAAACCATTCCCAAGTTTGATCTTGAGACGGTAGAGCGCCAGAGCATCATCCTCTTTGCCTGTATAACCAATACGGCGTGCTTCTCCACATACCTGATCAGGGGTGGCAGAGGTCGCAACGCCCATCCTGCCCCATGAATGCTTGAGCGTCGCACGGGCAATACCAATAGCCGGTACATACGTCTGCTGGGAGGGTAGCAGGAACTCACGATTCATAATTCTCACACTTTCTTGTTCATCTCTACGCAACGATTGGAGAACCACGAAAACACGGGAGCAACCCTTGTGATGGGTTCACTTACAACCTACACGGGTGGCAGAGACGCCAAGAGACAGTTCTGAGGCTAAAATAGGCAATAAAATAGAAAAGGGGAACATCCTGTTCCGCTTCTCTTGTCGAGACTACAAACAATAAGGCGCAGTTAACATTGTAGCTAACGCAGCGGCTAGAGCAACCACCCACTATTCGTGGCGGGGTGGTTGCTCCGTCGAGAATGCGCCTGGATAATCGTAAGCTCCGTTACGATGCAGAATATTGCTGGCTTCACTATCTCGACCATCCGGTCTGATTGACACAACGGTGTGACCAACCTTAAATTCGTCATTATAAAAACTGGCCTGCTCATGGGGTACACCCAGATTCACCAGATCATCGCGTAGATTGTTGACCGGAGCGCCTCCATGTTGGGTCGCAACGCCCACCTGGTCGTAGCCAAAACCCGCATCCTTCAAATCATCAATGGCATGTTTAGCCTTATCATCAACATCGAATACACCGACGACGAGCGGCGTATGTTCAGCTGCCATAGAACTTTCTCCTTGAGAAGCAATAAACCTGTACATGGACTTTATGCGCCCATTTTTCCTTCGCTTTACACGGATAAGCGATACGAAAAGTGACACCCACACTCATGACATCCACATACATGGCACCCACAAGGGGTGTCACTACATGTATATTTCGCCGCCCAAGGCGGCTTCTCGCGCCAGAGGCGCACACTCTATGTAGTGGCATCCCTCGTGGGTACCATGCTTCCACGTGCTACAATATTGAATAAAGCCCTCTGTAGGGACCGTAGTCATACAATCCAGCTTATCCAAAGGATGTAGAACAACCATGACCAACCTCTATCTCATTCGCCACGGCCAGGCCACTACGCAGGTCAGCGATATCTTGCACGACGACGGGCTCACGTCACTCGGCGTCATACAGGCTGAACACCTGCGCGACCGCTTGGCGGCAACCGGTGAGATCGCCGCCGATGTTCTTATCGCCAGCACACTTCCTCGCGCACGCCAGACGGCTGAGATCATCGCGCCTGCGCTTAAATTGCCCATCATCTTTGATGACGAGGTACAAGAGTTGCGCATCGGCGAGGCCGAGGGGATGCAGGTGACGGAGTTCAGACAGAAGTTCGGCGGCTACAATATTGAGCAACTTCCCTTCAAACCGGTCGCTCCAGGAGGCGAGAACTGGGGTATGTTCGTCTTGCGTGCCGGTACCGCCCTCGAACGCATCACCCGCGAGCATGAGGGCAAAACTATCGTTATCATCTGCCACGGTGGCATTGTGGATGCCTCATTTCTCTATTTCTTCGGCCTCAACACGCTCTCTGTGCCACCGGTGCGCTTCGATACGCATAACACCTCAATCACTCATTGGCGCAAGAGTAGCCCAGAGGGACACGCAATCAGGTGGCACCTCGGACGCTATAACGATAACCTGCACGTGCGCGATATCGACGCCGAGGAACGTATTCCCTGGCAAGTTCTGCCACTACCCAAGCGCCGTGACCAGACAATGACACCCAACCAACCAACCATACCAGCAACCGAGGAATAAGTGTGTATAAAAGTCATAGGGTATCCGCAAGGGATACTCTGGACAATCTACAAAGGAGTAGCATTATGGAATTGATTGAATTTTTACGTGGTGAGCAGAAATACCTGCACACGATGCTGCGCAATTCTGTCAGCAACCTGACACCGGAAGAGTGGCACTTCACGATGGGCAGCAAGGATAACAGCATCGCCTTCATCCTCTGGCATTGTGTGCGCACCGAAGACAACATCTTACACTTCATCTTACAGGGCAAAAATACGCTCTGGAACGAGGACCACTGGCACGAGCGGCTAGATCTGCCGCCACGTGTACAGGGTACAGGCATGTCCACTGACGAGGCAAAAGCACTGCACATCAACGATACGCAGCTTTTCATGCACTATGCCGAGCAAGTGTGGAGCGAATTTGAGCAATATATGGAGAGCATCAACGACGGCGGAGCTGAACTTTCACAGCGCATGGTCACAGTTAAGCCGCTAGGCGAACTGACAGCTCTTTTTACCATCGGGCGCGTCTGCCTCACACACCTGTTCGTTCACCTCGGTGAGATCGAGCAACTGCTAGGCGCACAAGGCAAACAAGGTTCGCCGATTTAGAAATTTATATTTCATAGACATACATGGTTTTGCCACTGCATGAGGCGAGCCGTCGGCCATCGGGCGACCAGGCGACGGCTCGCACCCACGAGGTATGTCCATTCAGCACGCTCACCGTCTTACCATCCCGCGCTTGCCAGAGTCGTACCGTGCTATCATCGCTACCAGAGGCAATCAGTTCAGCATTGGGCGACCAGGCTGCCGTCTTAACGGCGAACGAGTGGTCGCGGTAGACGTAGAGCGGCTGACTATTGTGGGCTTGCCAGACATGCACGGTGGCATCCTCGCCTGCCGAAAGCAAGCTACTTCCATCAGGCGACCAGGAGGTTGCGTAGACAGGGCCAACATGGCCGCGATACGTCAATTGTACTTCGCCCGTATCTTCATGCCAGATCTGTACACCACCATTGAAGCTGGCCGAGGCTAATAAATCGCTTTGCGCTCGCCAGGAGATGGCGAAGACACGAAATTGCCCGGTATGGATGTGCTGACAAGCACCGCTTCGAGCATCCCAGACCTGTACCGTGCTATCCCCGTAGTCACCACCAGAGGCAATCATGCGGCCATCACTCGACCAGGCTAAACAGCGTGCAAAACGCTGATGACCACGATAGATCACCTGTGTCTCGCCACTACCGGCATGCCAGACATGCACGGTGCCATCAGTATCGCCGGACGCCACATATTCGCCATCCGGCGACCACGCCACGCACAACACACAACCGCGATGGCCTTCATAAACAAGATAGCGATACTGGAAAAAGGGACTCCAGAGATGCACCTGCGTATCGCGTCCGGCGGAGGCCAGCACACGGCCATCCGGCGACCACGCCAGCGCGAAGATGTTATCGCTATGACCCGTGTATGGAACTACCGCCATCTCTCTATTCCCTTTGGAATCTTTGCTACCTGTCATCTAATGCTCTTTCGGTCCTTCGATTAGCAGGTTAATCGCGTGCGGCAATACCGGCA
Organism: Chloroflexota bacterium; assembly: GCA_021828635.1. The sequence continues at coordinate 1,637 of JAJZEJ010000431.1, read as the reverse complement.
TAATATATTCCAAACACTCTTTAACCGCCTTTGGGCTACCAGGGAGATTGATAATCAGCGTGCGCCCACGTACTCCAGCGACGCCACGTGAGATCATCGCCATGCGCGTGTACTGCAAACTATTGACGCGCATAGCCTCCGCGATGCCGGGAGCTTCGCGCTCTAACACCGACAGCGTGGCCTCCGGTGTCACATCACGCGGAGCCAAACCAGTGCCACCGGTTGTCAGAATCAGGTTCAGCTGCTCATCACTCCATTCGCGCAATTTGGCTGCGATCAATTCCACCTCGTCCGGTACAATCGCGCCCGCGCTAAGGACCGCATCGGGCATCTGCGCGACCAGAGAGCGAATCATCTCGCCGCTCAAATCCTGCCGCTCGCCCTTCGATGCTCCATCGCTAATCGTCAAAACACCTACCGTAATCATTGTGTCCACTCCTCCATGTTATCCACGTGCCGTTAATTCGCGCATGAGCGCACCGATGCGGCGGCGCGAGCCATAGAGCCAGACGGTATATTCGTCTTCAAGGTCTTCTACTTCATACAGGCAGTCCATCTCGCTTGCCAACTTGCGGGCGATATGCAAGAATTGTCCGCGTTCGGCGCTGTTGCGACTTTGCGTACTGAGTGCCAGTCGTCCCAGACGCTCTTCTGGCTCCAGCACGCCGTTAATCAACATATGAAGCTGGTCGAGACCAAAGACAACCTGAAGTGGGGGCAGATCATTGACAACCCGCTGGTCGCTGGCACCATTCTTGCCATCCAGTAACTGTTCGATCTCTTCGTCTGATAATTCATTCTGTTCCTCTTCACCCTCTTCCTGCTCTTGACTCTGAACACCCACGTAGACCGAGCGCAACTGCTCTAAAATCATGTTGCGGGCCTCATCGGGCGCGTCCGAGCGCGGATGCACATAGGCTAACAGGTTATGTGCCGGATCAGAATAGATGAAAGGGGCCATAACAGCAGCTTTTCTGCTGCAATTGGGACATATAGAAACATTGAGCAGGCCCGCCAGGACAACATAGCGCAACTGTGGGTCTTGTGCCACATTAACATATTCGTAAATTGGACTGTCGAATACCTCTCCACACGGGCAGGTAAACGTTTGATTGATTGAACGAGACATAATAACCCGGTCTTTTCACCATTTCTCTACTGTCGGGAACAACTAATATGCTGATTATAACATATCCCATTATCGTCTTCTTCCCTTGCTTCGAGATTTGGAGGAGAAGGTGAACTGGCTACCTTGCCGCTCAATGAAATGCTGGAAGTGGGCGTAGAACTCAGCGCGATCCTGCATGGTGATGACAGAGACGGCATCGGCGGTCTCGATAGCATAGGGATAGCCATTACCAGCAATGACCTCGGCTCGCACCACGTCCAGCACCGGTTCCAGGATGCCGTCATCCAGTAGCCAGCGCGGAAACTCCAGGCGGGCGGGCGGACGATTGGCAGTTGTTTGCAGGTAGCAAAGAGCGATTTTGTCGCGGTACTCGCCATAGGCCGCGAGAATATCACCACGAGCGCACAACATGGCCGGTGTGCGGTCGCCCCAATGCAGATACCCTTGCCAGAGCAACGCATCATGCACACGCTTGGTCTCGCGCAACATAGGCTGATCGCTCATAGCA
>JAJZEJ010000620.1 GCA_021828635.1 Chloroflexota bacterium | reverse complement strand
ATTGTCCGTTGTACGAGCCATACGTTACACATCCAATTCCTTGACTTTACGTGCATGTTCCGCCAGGAAAACACGTCGCATTTCGGCATTTTTATCTTCCATTAGCTCCATTACCAGCTTTGCCGCTAACACTGCATCATCCATTGTTACCCGTTTGAGCGTGCGACGTGCGGGATCGAACGTTGTATCGCGCAACTCTTTGGGGTTCATCTCGCCCAGACCTTTGAAACGTTTGAACTCTAAAGTCTCGGCATCGGGATGGCTCTTGATAAAGCGAATACGTGCTTCGTCGTCCAACAACCAGGTAATTTTGCCTTTATATTTGACCGAGTAGAGCGGAGGGCAGGCAATATACACATGTCCACGCTCAATTAAATCGCTAAATTCTTGATGAAACAGCGTTAATAGCAGACATTGAATATGCAGACCGTCAACATCAGCATCAGTTGCTATAATCACACGAGAAAACTTTAATCGGCTACTATCAAAAAGATCACGGGTACCCGTTCCCAGTACATTGATAATTGTGCGTATCTCTTCATTTTCTACAATGCGCCCCAGGTCAGCCTTCGCCACATTGAGAGGCTTGCCCTTGAGTTTTAAGACGGCCTGAAATTCTGAGAAACGCCCTTGACCAGCACTACCACCAGCCGAGTCGCCCTCGACGATAAACAGTTCCGCACGCGAGGCATCACTGGTATTGCAACGCAAAAACTTTTTCGACAGGCTGGTATCAATCAGTTCGCCATTTTTCTTGTTGCCAGCACGCGCCAATTCCTCGACAAGTTGCGCCTCGTTGCGTGCCTTTTGCATCTGCTGAATTTTCTTTAGCCACTCTTTACCAGCAGGGGTATTGCTCTCAAACCAATCTTTTAAGCCTTCATCCATGATCGAGCGCACCATACCCTCAACCGGTGCATTATTCAGGCGATCTTTGGTCTGTCCCTGAAATTGTGGATTGGCTAACTTGACCGAGATAACAATATGTAGCCCCTGCTGAATAACTTCTGGCCGAAAACCTTCTTTTTCACGATTTTTGATAATGCCATATTTTAGCGCGTAATCATTGACAACCTTCGTCAGCGCAGCCTTAAAGCCTGTCTCATGCGTGCCACCATCGCGTGTGCGTACCGCATTGGCGTAGCTATACATCAGCGTCTTATAGCCCATCGTTGGTTGAAGAGCAATCTCGACTTGCACACTATCCTTCTCTTTGGCAATACCAATGATCTGCTTGAAGAGCGGCGCATCAGCCGTGGCTCCCAGTTCACGCACATAATCAGGCAAGCCATCACGTGAATAAAACATGTGTGTCACCGACCCTGCACGCTCCTCGTCCCACGCCTCTAGATGAAAGGCTACGCCGCGATTGAGATAGGCCGCGGCTTTCAAACGACTCTCCACCGCATCTAAGGCATAATAGGCGTCGGCATCGAAAATAGCGTGGTCATAGAGCCAACGCAATTGCGTTCCATGCATATGGGGATCACACGGCTCAATATGGTGTGGCAGAGCAACCCCGCGACTGAACGTTTGCGTAAATTGCTGCCCATCCTTCCAAATCGTTAATTCAAGTTTTTCTGAAAGCGCATTAATCACCGTCGAGCCTACACCATGCAAACCACCAGCCGTCTTATACACACCCTCGGCAAACTTGCCACCGGAGTGTGGGACGGTTAGAATAACTGTAGCAGCCGGTAAATACTCGCCCTGATAGAGCATAGAGTCAAAAGGCATACCACGTCCCTCGTCGCGCACTGTGACCCAACCGCTCTGCGCGAGTTGCACCCAAATATGCTTGCCATACCCTGCCACCGCCTCATCTACGGCGTTATCAAGCGCCTCCCATATCAGATGAAGCAGACCAGAAGTTGAGGTAGAACCTATATACATACCGGGACGGTGCCGGATGGCCGCGATGCCTTCGAGAACCTGAATATCGGCGGCTGAATAATCGCTCTGTTTTTTACTACGCCCCATTGTTTTACTCGTGTGCTGTGCCTCCACCATTTTTTCCTGTGATTGCCTCTCAACCTCTGTCTCAGAGGCAAGCAATGTTTCTAAACCGGGCAATACGGCGGTCTCATTCCATTGGATTGGAGCTACCTTTGGGGAACGAACCATCTATCTTTCCTCTCTGCATCGTACTTGTTTTTTCAGCATACCGTTTTAGCGCAAGAAAGTCAATACTATTTTAGACCAAAAGTTCCAAATAATCAATCCTGCGGCGTGGCATATGCTCACTCTGCTATTGTAACGGAGAATAACGCACCAGAGCATTAATTTCAAGCCGTTTCAGTCACAAAAGGCCAGGATCGCGCCTGATTAGAACAAATGCTTCTAGTCCAGAGAACACATTCTTTCTGTGTTCTCTTCCACTAGCTTGATAAAACTTTTCCCTATGCCAGTACGTTCTTGTCAATAGGAGTGTGTCCTCGTATAGAGGATATTCGTGTGATTGGTTTGATGCGTACACTCGGCATACACTCACACATATTTCACACAGGGATTGTAATTTTTTTGCGTATCGATTATAATTATTTATACTTAGACATTCTATGATTAGGGAGGTTGGCATAGGGTATGCCTCGTCCATCAAAACATGTATCGCCAGATACACTCGGAGGTCGTATAAGAGCAGCACGAGAGGATTTACACCTCTCGCTAGCCGACGTAGCCAACGGGCATTATAGCACAAGTCTGATTTCGCAAATCGAGCGAAACAGAGTTGACCCATCACAGGAAAGCTTACGCTTCCTGGCCGAGCGGCTAAATTTGCCTTTTGAAGACCTTGAATCACTGGCACAACAACACCGTGAATCAGAAGTGGAGGCGCGACAATATCGCTCCTTTGAAGATTTACGACACGAGGCGACTCAACTTTTGAAAAACAAAGACGCCTCAAAAGTACTTTCGTTGCTACAATCGCTGCACTTTGCGCAAATACCCACGTTGCAACGATGGCGTATTGCTGCACTGCGCGGACAAAGCTACTACGAGCAGATGCAATATTCACAGGCAGTGCAGGATTTCATCTATGCTATTAACGAACTTCCCAAACAGGACACGTTATCAGCAGAGCAACGCCATGAATTGATGCTGCTCCACTTACATCTAGCAGCTTCCTATCGGCACCTGGGTCTGGATGAGGCATTGACTCAGTACCAGATCACATTGCGCATGATTAACAATGAGACACCTTTTGGCTATGTGGCGGAGGCGCATTGGGGTATGTCCATTATCGCTTTCGTCAAAGCTTATAAGTTAAAAGAGCAGCCTCATACCAGCGATGCATATCGTAAGCAATTGTTGCAAACAGCCCTTGAGCATGCTGAAAATGCGCGTGTCCTCTATCGCTCGATCCATGATCCACTGCGAGAGTCTCTTGTTCGCTGTCATATTGCGCAGATCGATAAAGAACTGGGTAACATTGAGAGCGTACAGAATAATCTGAGTCAGTTGATCGATACCTGGGCTACAGCAGGCTACGTTCCTCATCAGAATAATGGGACGAACGGAACAAATGGCACAGCCGAAACGTCTTCGGATCGTCAGAACCGTGCGAATATCATCTCAGCCGCCGCCTGTACACTTGCCGGTATCGCCATTGAGCGCGGCAACTATACGCAGGCAAGCACCTATGCCACACAGGCATTAGAGGCAGCCGAGAAAAGCAATCCACGGCGTCAAGCTGATGCGCAGATCATCTATGGGCGTCTGCTGGAAGCAACAAGCGAAGCAGATCAGGCTGAAGTAGCTTATCGTCGTGCGACGGACATATTAGATGCAACCGAACATATTGATGCACGCATTTATGCACACATCTATCTAGGGAGCATGCTTGTGAAACGCGAGAAGTTAGAAGAGGGGCAGGCCGAACTGGCGCAGGCACGCCAACTCTCTGAACTCGTGACGGCGCAAAAAGTGAGCATCGAAACCGAGGGCAATGAGACAACGATGAGTATGTAAAGAGAGAATTTAGAGAGCGCAACCTGGGTGGGAGGGACTACGTATATGCAGTAATGAGGATACAATAGCCATATCCCCATATCCCATATTCATAACTCTCATGTCTTTGGCTAAAAAAGGATTTTAGGGGCGTATGACAAAGCCAGCTACCGGTCAATACGAATACCTGCACCGTTCCGGCATCGGGTTAGACTACTTTACGTCACGCATTGATCGTCTAACCCTCTATCCCAACGGGCGTTTTGCTCTGACTACGCAGGATCGCAGCCGGGCTATGAATGCAGCTCAATCGCTCATGAATGGTCAGCAGGTGGCGGCAAACGCGCCGGAAACACGCCGCGAAGGTTCTTATACACAACAGGATAAGCTACTCACGTTTTCCTTTGACGATGCTACTCAGTTGCAAGCGCAAATTTCTTGGAATGAAGAGGGCATCCAGATTGGCACCAACTTTTTTCAAAAGGTTTCTGACTCTACGATGCTTCCTCCTACCCATCGTCTCAAACAGGACATGGACGATATAGCCAGAGGCATCAAGATCGCTAGCACGATTGGGGGATTTGCGATCAAGGCGGCAAAGGGCATTCATGATACCATTCAGACTGTTCAGACGCCCGCCCCCCAATCGCCATCACAGCCACAGCAGGTTCAGCAGGCTCCTCAGCAAACAGGCTTCGGCACACCAGGCACACAGCCTGGGCAGTATGGGCAGGCACAATCACCTGTAGTTACCTCTACGCAAGGGCCGACTCCTGGCTATGCTGGCTATTCAGCAACACCAGTTCAACAGCCCTTTGCCCAGCCTCAAGCACCACAAGCACCACAAGCACCTCAACCACAGCCAGAAACACTCTATTGCGACCAGTGTGGCGCTCCGGTACGTCCTGGTAAACGCTTCTGCAATCAGTGCGGCGCACGCCTGCCCTAATCTGTGAACACGTGTAGAGATCGATGCATCGCGTCCGCCTTGCCCAAGCACGGACGTTATGCATACGGATGGGAGCGTGTTTGCTCCTTCACCAGAAACTCATATGCGGCAATGATCTGCTGCATGCGGCGTGGATCGCCACCACAATCGGGATGGAACCGTTTTGCCAACGCGCGATAGCGACGCTTAATCTGCTCAGGTGTAGCATTCGAGGGCAATCCTAAGACTGCCAACGCTTGTTGCCGCTCCACAAAAGGACGTGCAGGATTGATGCTACTCTGCCAGAATGTCCGCACGCCCAGGCGCATGGCATCCCATAGCAGTCCCATCAACGATTTCGAGGAATGTGTACTCATAAACCTTCATTAGCCTTCGTTCCACCTTATGCCAACCTTTGCTTATACTATACGTCATTTTTCGTCAGAATGAAACGGGAGTGCTTTTCCGTCCGTGATTCATATGACGACAACACAAACCACCCATAAACATGCATAGGTGGGATGCCATTTTTTACCTGCATATTTTATACTATAGAATGACACGGCGTGTCTAAAAAACAATAAGCAACCTACCAGGAGTAAAACGACAATGGCAACACCCAAAACGCAAGCTGGGATGCTCAAAGACATCACCAGTTCGCCTACAGTAGCAACGGCGAAAAAAGATGCGAAGCCTTTGATGCAATTTTATACCAAATTTAACAACGATTGGGTGATGAACTTTGCTGCTATGCTAGCTTACAACCTGCTCATGTCCGTCTTCCCTATCGCCTTAGCTGTTCTCTCTATCACCGGTCTTATTCTTGGCAATCACCTCAATTCATCCATCATTGCGAGTATCAAACATATATT
>JAJZEJ010000131.1:8301-21910 GCA_021828635.1 Chloroflexota bacterium | reverse complement strand
TACTTGTTTGACCTTGCTGGAATAGTAACTCTATGGTTGTTAACAACCTCTTCGCACAAACTTCGCACTTTTTCTTCCGATATAGATATCTTTAGCTATCTCTTTGTTACGAAGTTTGTACAAACGACAATGAAACATTGCATTTTCACTGCGAAGTAGACGCGAAGGGAATGTCAATAAGGCATGCAATATGCTATTGACAACCTGAAGCGAAGGAAATGCTCAAGCAAGGAACGTTCACAAGACATTCGTTGCGCACTTCCAGAAATTGATCGTTCGTTTGTCACAAAGGAGATACAACAATGACAACTCTGCTGCAACTGACATCCAGGCTGACCATCGTTGCTCGCATAGTCCTTTCCCCGCTCATGCGTCCCTGCATTTTCTACATTGTTTTGTTAATCCTTGTCGCAGGTTTTCTCTTGCTAGGTACTTATGTGTTTCACCCACATAGCATCACAGTCTTCTCTGCGCTAAGCCAGGGACATCGGCTTGCTATTGGCTCTGGTATTGATGGCGACCCCTATCCGTGGCAGTAATATTTTGGTGGCTAAAAGATGCATGGAGGAGGTACCGCGATGGAGACTGATTATGATGTCGTTGTCATCGGCGCGGGTGTAGGGGGTCTGGCCGCTGCTGGTTTACTGGCACAGTCGGGCTTGCGTGTCCTGGTGTTGGAGCGCCATAGTGTCGTAGGTGGATATTGCAGTACCTTCCGGCGGAGCCACTTTATTTTTGATGCAGCTGTGCATGCCATCGGGGGCTGGCAACAGGGCGATGTAATTCGACGCTGGTGCGCCCAAATGGAGATTGCTGAAGATGCGTTGAGTTGCGTTGACCTGCACCCTTTTTACACGATTGATGTGGCGGGTGAGCGCATCGCGGTACCGGCCAACCTGGATGCCCTGGCACAAATGTTGATAGAGCGATCACCACGAGATGCTGAGGCCATTCATCGTCTGATAGAGGAGATGAAGCGTGAAGGAGCCAGCGTGCTGCAGGCTACCTTGCACAACACTCCGATGAGCATCGCGCAAGGGCGTATCGCGCAGCTCAGTTGGGCCGAATATCTTGCCAACCGCTTTATTTCACCAGAGATCGAACTCCTCTTGCACGCTCTCTGCATCTATGGCGGTCTGGAGCCACAGCGCAACTCAGCCTTATTTATGATCGCTATGTATTATAGTTATCATCGCGGCGCTTTTTATCCCATTGGTAGCACACAGCGTTTTGTGGATACGCTGGCAAAAGCGGTGCAGCGTTGGGGAGGGACGATTCGGCGTAAAACAAGCGTGCAGCGCATCCTGATGGATAAGCAAGGGGCCGTGATGGGTGTGCGCCTAGCAAATGGCGATGAGATACTAGCATCACAGGTGATCTCTAATGCCGATGCGACGAAGACGTTGACAGAAATGATAGATAGAAACTGCCTCCCGCGCACATGGCAGCAACGTTTGAGACGCGCCACATATGCGTCCTCCGCTGTGGTACTTTATCTAGCGGTGCGCGACGAACAGTGGAGGAAATCGGTATCATCGCACGAAACCTTTTATCTACCCGCCTGGAGACCGATCTCTGCCACTGATTTCTATTATCAGCCGGGTCAACCGCAGCAACCATATGTTTTCTCTCTGAGCATACCGTCGCTCTCAGATGCGGGATTAGCTCGCCCTGGTCATCATGTCGTAGCTCTCATGGGATTGGCACAGGCTACTATCGTTGAGCAGTTGCGCGAGGAACGCGGCAAAGCGTCTATTGAGCAAGACATGCGGGCGCATGCTGAACGTTTATTGCCTGGTATCAATCAATGCGTGCTGTATCGTGAGGTAGCGACGCCACGAACATTCGAGCGTTACACTGCCAATAGTCATGGGGCAATTTATGGTTGGGCAAAAGATACGCAGCACGTGTTTAACAGCTTCACTCCGCAGACGCCGATCAAAGGGCTGTATCTGGCAGGCCACTGGACTGTGGGTGTGCATGGTGTCTATGGCTCGTTCATCTCTGGAGTGGCCGTGGCCCAGCGTATGATAGATAACATGAAACAGCTTATCACTGCCAAAACAGCATGATGTCGTTCTCTTGTACTGCGGAGCATGCTTTCTTCGTGAAAAGCATGCTCCGCTTTTTTCTGTCCGCTCTCTCGAACTGTTCTTCCTCAATGCTTATTCACAAATACTCTCTTACTTCAATCGTAATTCCCAGGTAAAGTTTGTATTACAAATAATGATAGAGATAATGATTGTGTTACAACTAATGCTTCGCAGTTTGATTGGCGATATGCCATCATTTGGCGGCAAAGATAAGACAATCATGGTCTTCTTGCAGTTGCCTGATTATTTATTGTGCAAGAGACCGAGCAGTCTATGGATAGCGTAAGAAAGGAATAAGAACAGTGGGAAAGATCGCATTTCTTTATCCCGGACAGGGATCACAAAAGGTTGGCATGGGGCGCGAGATGGCAGAAGCAGCGCCCGATCTGTTTGCACGCTACATGAGGAGGAGCAACACCGTAGTAGGTATGCCTGTTACCCAGTATTGTTTGGAAGGGCCATTTGAAGCCTTGAGCCAGACGCATATTGCGCAGCCAGCACTGTTTGCCCACTCGCTGGCTTTAACCGAATATGCACGCCAGCTTGGGCTACACCCTGATATGGTAGCGGGCCATAGCCTGGGTGAATATACGGCGGCGGTGGCGGCTGGCGTTCTCTCCTTCAATGAAGGATTGTATCTGGTCAGCCAGAGAGGAAAGCTCATGCTTCATATCCAGGATGAACACCCTGGCGCGATGGCGGCGGTGGTCGGATTAGCGGCTGATGCTTTGCACGATCTCTGTGTTGACATCTCGCACAAACACCTTGTCGAAGTGACGAACTGGAACACGCATAGCCAGTTTGTTGTTTCCGGCCTGGAAGCTGGTGTGAAGGCACTGATAGAGGCGGCGGCTGGCTATAAAAGTGTGAGAGCCGTGCGCCTAGCGACCCGAGGAGCGTTTCATTCATCGCTCATGGCTCCGGTGCAGGCTGCTTTACACGAAATCATGCAACATCTGACCTGGCATGATGCAGAGGTGCCACTGGTTGCCAATGTGACAGGTGCGCTTCTCACTCATGGGCAGCATATCAGGCAAGAACTGATATCTCAAACCACCAGCCCTGTACAGTGGGTAAGATGCGTGGAAACGTTGATGGATGCGGGTTGCGAAACATTTGTGGAGATTGGCGCATCCCCGGTTCTCACCAGGCTGGTCCGCTCAATCGCGCCCGAAAGCCAGGTATTTACCGCCGATACGATGGAGCGGGTTGCCACGATCACTGCTATCTTACGAAACACCAGCGCGGTGTGTGCATGATGGCCTCTTATTTATAAGGAAGAACAGGGAGAAAAAGAACTATGCCAACCCTTACCGCCGTTACCATTCCGATGACAGAGCAGCGTGTGTGCGCCGAGGTCGAGACACTGACACCACGGTCGCAGGTCGTTTTTCCACAAAATATTGTAGTCAAGTGTCCACAATGTAAAGAGATGCTCTATGGGCGCGACTACCGTAGAAATCTCAAAGTCTGCCCGCATTGTGACTATCATTTTAAGCTGACGGCTTATGAGCGCATCGACCTGCTAACCGATGCCGGTAGCTTTATTGAGGAGGATCAAGACATCGCTTCCGCCGATCCTCTCCAATTTGTCAGCCAGTCACAAGTATACGCGGAGAAACTGGCGGAGGAGCAAGAGAAAGTCCATTTACATGAAGCGGTTGTGAGCGGTCATGCCACGATTGAGCGTATGCCTCTGGCGCTGGCCATCATGGATTTCCGCTTTATTGGTGGCAGCATGGGGGCGGCGGTTGGCGAGAAGATCACACGTGCAATTGAGTTGGGGATCGAGCGGCATATGCCTGTTCTGATCGCTTCAGCCTCTGGTGGTGCGCGTATGCAAGAGGGCATTTATTCGCTGATGCAGATGGCGAAAACTTCAGCTGCTCTTGCTCGTCTAGGTGAGGCGCGACTACCTTTCTTCAGCCTATTGACCGACCCGACGACAGGTGGAGTAACAGCCAGCTTTGCTATGTTGGGCGATGTGATTATCGCGGAACCGGGTACCTTAGTCTGCTTTGCTGGCCCTCGTGTCATCGAGCAGTTCATGCATGTGCAATTGCCAAAAGGCACTGTCACTGCTGAATTTGTCTATCAACACGGATTGATTGATGCGGTTGTGCCGCGTAGCGAGCTGCGACCGATGCTGGCCCGTCTGCTCCGCCTGTATGCTCAGGCAGGCACATGGCTGTAGGAGATGGAAGGAGCTATGATGATGAGATACGATCTAGACTTCGAGCAAGACCTCACTGCTGCGGCAGAGAAAATTCGCGTGATGCAGCAGACATGTGAGAACAAATACGATCAGCAGAGAATAGAGCAGGAGATTGATGATCTGCATCTACGCACAAAAGAACTCTATGCCCATTTGACAGCGTGGCAGACGGTGCAGGTAGCACGGCACAAGGATCGTCCTTATGCTGCCGATTATATTAGCCTGATGTGTGAGGATTTTATCGAGTTGCATGGAGATCGCGCTTTCGCTGATGATCGCGCTATTCTCGCGGGGCTAGGCAGGTTGGCGGGCAACACCGTCATGTTTATCGGCCAGCAGAAGGGACGTAGCAAGCAAGAGAAACAGCAGAGCAACGGGGGTATGCCCCATCCTGAAGGCTATCGCAAAGCACATCGCCTGATGACCCAGGCAGAAAAATTTCGTGTGCCGCTTGTTTGTTTGGTTGATACACCGGGTGCCTTTCCGGGCCTGGAGGATGAGGAACGCGGGCAATCGGGGGCTATAGCAGCGAATTTGTTCTTGATGTCGCGGCTACGTGTGCCAATTATCTCTGTCGTTATTGGTGAAGGTGGGAGCGGCGGTGCGCTCGCGCTGAGCATAGCTGATCGTTTGCTCATGCTTGAACATAGCGTGTATACGGTCGCGGCACCGGAGGCTGCCGCCTCGATTCTCTGGCGTGACAAAGCTTTTGCGTCTTCGGCGGCCAATGCAATGAAGATTAGCGCACGTGAGCTGATGAAGACACAGATCATTGATGAGCTTGTGCCTGAACCTGTAGGCGGCGCTCATCATCATCATTCCCTCGTGGCCAATACCCTCAAGGAAGCACTCCTCAAACATCTCGATAAACTCGCAGAGATTGGGGTCGATGAACTGCTAACGAAACGTTATCAGAAGTATAGAGCAATTGGAACATTTGTGCGGGTCTAACCTTATCTTCTGGCCTTCCAGGTTGGTGAACCGGCCCCTACACCGGCTGTTCTCTGAAAGATAGAAACGATAAAGCGAAGTCTGTGCGAAGTGCTTGTCAAGGTTGCGCTGCTAAACTCTGAGCATGGTATAGAGCTTAGGAGGCGCAAGCGCGGTGTACCAGCTTTGCCTCTATTAAGAGAAAGGACTTCGTGATGAACCAGGCGGCAAACGTCATCGGTAAATTACAAATCGCGGCTCTGATCGTATTGACTGCTGGCTGGGGCTGGTCTGGGGGAAATTTTACTCCTGGCGATGCCCCTTTTTGGAACCCACTTGTTCACTGCACTCCTATTGTTGTGCTATTGATCCTCGGCCTGCCTCTTCTGACAATGAATGGCACGAACACAGTGGCCCCATCGAGGCCAAATTGGGCCTATATTGGCATGCACCTGTTTACTATTGTCACTATTATTGGAGTAGGCGTATTGATCGTCATGGGTGCGACCAATCCCAATCCTAGCTCGACCGGTGTGCATTCGCTCGAAGACTGGTTTCCAGTCGTCATGATGCTGATTGGCAGTTTATTGTGGCTGGCAACACTCTTGTTTGCTCACAGGGGGCAAACGGAAGTCATGGCTTTGAAAAGCACCAATGCCTAAATAGGCAGAGCGGCCGCGCACAGAATACCCTTCGTGGATGTCCTGTATGCGGTCGCCCTGGTTGCATTCTTGATGTTCAGCATGATAACAAAATTATTTGGCTGATGTGCCTAATGCGGGCAGCAAAGCGGGAAGAACGGTCAGGTCGTCTGCCTCATTGAAAGCGGAGTCACTGGTAATGAACGTATCCTGGCCCAGCAAGCCTTTTACTAGCACAAAAGGCTCAAGGTAACGCCCGACACAAAAACTTTCGGGGTGGTTCTGAAGCGCCCACCAGCTTCCCCGCATTTCAGCAATATCGGGCAGCATATATGGTTTGGCGCTCTCAGAGTGATGTCTCGCTATCGCCTGTTTTTTCAGTTCCATGTAGTCGGTGACATCCACAAAAAAGTTGGGTGAGAAGCCCCAATTTTGTACGGGAGGTTCTGCATAAAGGATGCATTCAACGCAACTGGAACGTCTGGCCGCGTTCACCACCGCGTCAGCGACGGTATCATGATCCTGGTGTCCATAGCCCCGCGCTTGTGGATAGTGTGTAATGACAACTTGCGGGCGCAACTGTTGAATGTATCTCTCGATCAGAGAGATGGTGCCGATGTCAAATTTCAATTGACCGTCAGGCATACTTTGTTGGATGAGAGAATAACCGACGAGTTGGGAGACGGACTGCGCCTCAGATAAGCGAATCATTTCGACCGCGGTGTTGCTGCGGTCGCCAGCCGTGAGTGTAAGTACATACACCTGATAGTGTTCGCGGGCGAATTTAGCCAGTGTTCCCATGCAGGTCAACGCATCATCATCAGGATGAGCAAAAATGGCCAGAATCGTTGGATTCATGCTCCTCATGGCTTTTTTCCTTTCTTCCAGTGAAGAAAAATTTCCTCCGCTGAGGAGGACTCTATAAAAACTTCCTTTTTCATCCTATTGCCACGATTTGCCTCCCTGTAACCGGACAAATAAGTGGTGGGTGACTGAAAAGTACGGATTGTACAGCACGGAGAGAAATAGAAGGAGGGGCAGAAGATGCCACTATTGCTTACGCAAGATGATTTACGGTCATTCATTGAAAGAGAATGCTTTTTTGAAGAGGTCTTTCAGGTGATTCAGGATGCGCTATTGTGCCAGCAGAGTGATACACTGGGCTATATGTCGTGGCTAGCTTTTCCCCTGGGGCAAGAAGAGCGCCGTTTCAACATCAACGCGCTGGCGACACCAACCGATGGCACATCCATTCGCATCTATCCTGTTTCAGGGGGCAATATTCGTCCGCCGTGCAATGGCTTTTTCGCGCTACTCATCGACAATCAGGAGGGGCAGTTGCAGGCGTTGATGGCAACGGATGATCTCAGCCCTTTGCGTACCTCGGCACCTGTGGGTGTCGCGTGCATGTATCTCGCCCACCAGGGTGCTACCAAACTGGCGATGATCGGTAGCGGGGTACAGGCACGGCACCATCTACGTGCGATCAGCCACGCGCTACCTTCTCTAAAGAGCGTCTATGTCTTTAGCCCAAGCGAGGGGCATCGCCGTCAATACGCTATAGAGATGAGCAGGCAAACAGGTTTGTGTGTTGAGGCGGTCGAAACTGCACGGGCAGCCGTCGAGGACGCGGACATTGTGTGCATTGCGGCTCCAGGCCGGGAGCCGGTTCTGGAGACAACATGGGTACAACCAGGCACACTCGTTGTCAGTATTACTGGGCAAGGCTTGCCACCCGACATGGTAAAGCGCGTGGTCGTGCCAGCTCTTGAAGGCCCGATTGCACGCCCATCTGGTTGGGATCCACGCCCCGTGATGGGCGCGACAGGTGGCCGAACCTCATCAACCATCGCAGCTACGCTGATCGAGGTCATGAAAGGCACTGCCTCTGCCCGCCAACAGAGCGATGACATCGTCCTCTACGAGCAACGTGGTACGTATGCATGGGATGCAGCACTGCTACGTTGGGCTTACCACTGGGCGCTAGAGCATCACGTTGGTACTCCTTTTCAGCTTACCTCAAGCCGATAATCTTGCTCATGACTCACCGCATTGGTAAGTGTCAGGTCAGCAGCATAGAACATTGTATGTGTAGTGTAATAGACTGAAGCGTAAAGCGTGGGGTCTACCTCTGCTGGTAGGGTTTCACCCGTGGAGATGTAGACCCGAAGCATAGTGCGCTTGAGAAAAGCAACTTTACGAGGAAACCAGAAGGAGAAGCAGAAAGATATGGCAACACAAATTGAGCTTAAAAATGTAGTAGCTGTAGATCGCGCAATTGCTCTGGATGTCCAGAACATCACCAAGAGCCTGGCTCTCGGTCGAGAGCGGATTGATATTATTAAGGGCATCAGCTTCCAGATTTTCAGTGGGGAGTTTGTCTCTCTTGTTGGGCCTTCCGGCTCTGGGAAAAGCACATTGCTGGGTATTATTGCGGGTCTGGATAATCCCAAGACTGGTAAAGTACTGATTGATGGTGTGGATATTACCACGATGAGTGAACACAGGCTGGCAGATATCCGCAACCGCAAGATCGGCATGGTGTTTCAGGCTTTCAACCTGATTCCGACGCTGACCGCGCAAGAAAATGTGGAAATCCCCTTATATGTCGGCAAACATCAAGGGTCTCCTGCCACTCGCGCCCGCGAACTGCTGAACCTGGTTGGCCTCTCGCATCGCTTACATCATCGTCCCAACCAGATGTCGGGTGGTGAGCAACAGCGTGTGGCTATCGCACGGGCGCTGGCTACCGATCCCGCTCTGGTGATTGCTGATGAGCCAACAGGAAATCTTGATGCACGCAATGGCGAAAATGTTCTCAAACTGATTACCGAACTGCGCGAGCAGACGGGCAAGACGTTTATTATCGCTACTCATGATCCCACAGTTGCCTCACATGCGGATCGCGCCCTGCGCATTGTTGATGGTCAGATTGCCGAGCTTGACCGTTCTGGCGGCGTCATTACGCAGTAAGCTCTAGTGAAGGAAGAGATACACAATGAAATTTTCAACGTACCTTGACTATACCTCCCGCTCACTGCTGCGTGGTGGTCAACGCACGCTGTTGGCGATATTCTGTGTGGCCGTGGGCGTCACTGCTGTGGTATCGCTACAATTGGTAGGTCTTATGCTCCACAATACGCTGACAGCCGATGTGCGTGATAGCAATGGTGGAGATATAGCGGTTACGAGCTTTGGCACGCCATTCAAGCAAAGCGATCTAGCTTTCTTCAGCCAGCTCAAGGCCAATGGCACTATCACCAATGACACCGCCGTCATTGCTGCCAGTGGCACGCTCAGCGCCACCGCTTCCTCAGCTCAGGCTTTTACCATCGTCGCTGTTGATCCCAACAACTATCCACTCGTCTCTCCACCAGCATTTGTGACGCCGGGCAATGGCTCCGTTGCGCATCTGCTGCTGGATAATCAGGTGATCGTTACCCAGAGTTTTCTCGACCGCTATCAGCTAAAACCCGGTACCGCGTTCACTGTGTATATGAAGACGAATACAGGAGTGGGTCAGGCGCTAACGGTGCAAATCGCTGGTGTGATCGCTAATACCGGCACATTCGCTCAGGCTGGCAATCTGCTACTGATCTCGACACACGACTATCTGGCCGCCGCGCCGCCATCACTCAATGGTTACAGCACTGTCTATATCACTACAGCAGATCAGGCCCATACAGCAGCAGCAATCAAGAGCATCAATGCACAATTCCCGCTGGTAGCGACTCAAAGCGCCGCTGACGTGCTGAAAAGCGAACAATCCTCGGTCGATACTATCAACAAATTTCTGGAGGTCGCAGGATTGCTGGCTCTGTTGATTGGTGGAGTCGGTGTTGTGAATACTATGCAGGTTCTGCTTGCGCGGCGCAAGACCGAGATTGCCGTTCTCAAAACGGCTGGTTATCATCGCAGAAACCTCTATGCACTCTTCGGCTTGGAGGCGGGCCTGCTCGGATTGATCGGGGGCATTATTGGAGCGGGTGCCTCTATTGGCGTCAGTTATCTGATACGTAATCTGATGCAAAGTCTGGGCGATAATCTGCTGTTCCAGCTTAATCTCTGGATTATCCTTAGAGGGATCGCACTTGGCTGTGTTACCGCGTTGATCTTTGGTCTAATACCGATGGTGCGAGCGGCCAATGTACGTCCATTGCATGTACTACGCAATCAAGACGGCACTATCAAAGGAGGCTTCATCGCGGGATTGTTGTTGCTAGCCGTATTCTCGCTACTCTTTTGTGCGATGGCCATAGTGATCTTCAACAACAATGTCGTATTGGGCGTGGAGGCCACCTATGGTACCTTTGCCTTCCTGCTGCTCCTGGGTGCTTTCCTGGCTCTCATCGTCTTCGCTGTGAGCAAATTACCGGTGCCAGAACGTTTTCAGTTCAATCAATTGGCAACTGTTCTGGCTGGCGTCGCCCTCTCCTTGCTTCTGTATGAAGTGCAACCGGTACTTGGTATCTGCTTGCTGGCCGTCTCTTTGCTGGGCTTGTGCATTGGGTTCTTGCCTCATAGCTGGAAGATGAACATCAAAATGGCCTTGCGCAATATTGGCCGCCAACGCACACGTGTGTTAACAACTCTACTGGCCCTGTTTATCGGCGTCTTTGGCATTGGAACGGTAATAGGTGTAGGCCATGACGCGCAAGCACAAATCAACAACGCTCTGGCCCAAAACCAACCGTACAATGTGATCGCAACGACATCCTCGAAAAACGATCAGCAAACGTTGCTGACACAACTATCCAGTATGCCAGGGCTTTCTAGTAGCCGTGAAGATAGTTTCATCGCCGCTTTGCCTACTGCAATTAACGGTCAGGCCAGTCAGCAGGTGTTGCCAACGGGTAGTGGTCGTCAGCAGGTACTGACAGCTTTAAGCGGTATTGAGGGATATGATTTGTCTCAGCATGTTCCCGCACTAACCATCGTGCAGGGGCGCAACCTGAATGCTAGCGATGCCAATACGAATAATGTACTTGTTAGTGAAGCAATGACGCGCACTGGCTGGTTCAACATGAATCTCAAGGTGGGCGATACGATTACCTTCAGTAGCGCAAATGGTCAGGCGCAAAGAACTGTTACAGTTGTGGGTATTACCTCGAAACTGGCTACGTATGAAGATCTGGGCCAAGTTCTGGCTTCTGCCTCGCTTGTACAGGGACTCAGCCCTGCAACTGGCAGCACCACTACCGTTTTCTACATGAAAGTCGCATCTGCCCAGGTCAACCATGCGCTAGACTGGCTGAGTCAGGTTGTGCCTGACGCTACCGTGCAGCATCCCTCCGACGCTGCCGTAGCCTTCCTGCAACAGTTGAACAGTATCATGGATGTACAAACTGCTATTGCCCTACTCTCAGTCATCGCAGCGATAATTATCATTGCGAATACGGTAGCTCTGGCTATGCTGGAACGCAAGCGCGAACTGGGCATTCTTAAATCAGTTGGCTATACCAGTAGCACACTGTTAAGCGAGGTGCTGATCGAGTGTGGAATCATCGGAGGCATTGGAGCCTTCATAGCGATATTGCTGGCAAATAGTGGCGTTGCCGTTCTTGGTAGCCTCTTCTTCAATCTATCATTGAATATGGACACGCCGGTCGTAGTGAGTTTGCTCATCGGCACAGTGTTGCTCGCCATGCTCACAGCGGCACTCGTTGCCTGGCAACCAGTGCGTATACGCCCACTAGAAGTGCTACGGTACGAATAAACGATGGCTCTGTATCCTGTGAGGTGAAAGTTGGTGTAGGGACTGATTGACCGTGTCTGTTTGCTCAAGCACAGACACGGTCAATCAGTCCCTACACCAACTTTTGCATGTCTTGTATAGTAATGCTTCCTTATCTTGACGCCTACGTGGACACGATAAACCAGCTCCTAAACCAGCCTGTTCCTATAGTATTTCGTTCATCTGCATCAATATACATCTTAAAAAAACGGTAATTCATGGGTAAGGAGATGAAGTAAAAATTCTATTACAAGTAATGCTCATGTTCGTTGAGTACATTTTTAAGAAAGAGAAGGATAACGATGAAACGCGACACTTACGCGGCGTTTGAGTGCATGATTGTAGATATGTATGAGCAAGATGCCCTGACACTGCACGTGCTTGATAGCATGGCGCGGAAATACCGCTTCGCCAGAATTGATAGTGCTGATAGCCAGTACTTGCAAACACGGGATGGCAAAGATCTGCATCAAATTTGCATTGGGTTGATTGATCCCACATTTCCACTCGCGGCGAGGGGATCGAGTGCGGATC
Organism: Chloroflexota bacterium; assembly: GCA_021828635.1. The sequence continues at coordinate 9,763 of JAJZEJ010000131.1, read as the reverse complement.
ATGAGGAATACTGGGAACAGGAACTCAAGAAGTGGGAGGAGATTGTGCGCGGACGTTGGAACTGGCATGATTATTGCAACCCGTTCCCCACACAAGCCCTGCAAGATGAGGCGGCCTGATCTCTCATAGAACCAGGCTAGTCTTATCGCTGATCCTCGCTGAAACGCTACCAACTTTTGCTTATTACCCCTTATTGTTTGGCTCAGAGGCCCAGAAAGGAACACCTCATGGATGCATTACACTTGTGCGCTTTGATGGCTATTGTATTCTTAGTAATTTTTGTTGCCGCCAATGTGCGACGCACTGGATGGTTCAGCATCATAGCCGGATTGATCGGGATCATTCTCATTCTGCTTATTGCCAGCAATGGCTCTGCGATCAGTACACTGAGTGACCGCATGCTCCATTTCCAGAGTGTTAAAAGTATGGCTCCGGCTGCGCACATAGTTATGCCAGGCTCCAAGCAATCTGCTGTAGCTGCAACCGCGCACCACCTATCTTCAGTTCGGCAGGCAGGTGATCAAATGGTTGTTCCTCAGATGGTTGCGAAGATTACAAGCGTGCATCAGTCAGTGCCTGTCCATATGACAATGCAAAACACACTTGTGCCTATTCTGCTCGCCACCTTTATCGGGCTAGTATCTGGTGTGGCCATCCTCATACTACTTTTTGTTGCAACCAGGCGTGCTAACCACCAGAGGAGCGTCACGCTTCTGGCTCCCTCGCTATCCATGACACGTGACTTTTCCCCTGCATCCACGCAAACGGAACAGATGCTTAACCCATATCACTGGCGTACTCATCGCCCGACGCAACCCTAGCTGTTTCATCTTCCCGCTACTTTACAACGATAGTTGTTCATGGAGTTCTGAAGTTCTGACAGCAATCTTGACAGCAAAACCAGAAAAGTGAGGGCAGGCAAAAAAGACCTCCTGAGTGAGACTGTTGAAAATGAAAACGACAGAGCTGAACCAGGAGGTCTTTCACATCGATGCCAAACAAGTATGACATACTTCAAGAAAATGAACAAGACCCACAAAAAACGTCGCAAGAACTCAAAACATTTCTTTTCGAGCAGTGAACGATGCTGCTTCCATCTGAGTGACTCCCTAGCGATCCAGGCTATACTATGGTGGTACTGTTTGTCAAGACAGTTTGTGAGCAAAATTAAGATAAAACTGAGCAATTAGAGACAGCATATTACTTCTTTATCTGCTTCTTCTACGAGATAACAATCAATATGAAAGTGGCATCTGAGCGGATTGAGCAGAAACACCATCACCAGAGGATCGTTCGTTCAATCCGGCTCTTGAGTACGATTATACACTCCTCCTCTTGACAAAGGAAGCACTGCTGGTTTAATATGTGTATATACACTTTTATAAAGAGGAAAAGAAATGACTAGACCGGACTTTTTTGATGTACGTCAATGCGTGTGCGCGGCCCTTCGCCGTGCTGATCG
>JAJZEJ010000131.1:0-8291 GCA_021828635.1 Chloroflexota bacterium | reverse complement strand
ACCCAAACCTACGACGAGATCCTTGCTCCGAGCGGTCTGCACACCACGCAGTTTACGCTGCTCGCGGGCCTTGCTCAGGCTACTCCCATCTCTATCAACCACCTAGCGGAACTGATGGGGATGGATCGGACGACCTTGACGCGCAATCTCGGCCCGTTACGAAAGCCTGGATGGATTCGAGTTGAGGAGGGCAAAGATCATCGGGTGCGGGTTGTAACACTCACCGAAGAGGGCAAACAGGTTCTTGCGCAGGCCATGCCATTCTGGCAGCAGGCCCAGAAGCAGATGATTCAACAACTTGGCTTAGAACATGTTGAGGCATTACTCGCTGAACTCTCAACGGTGGTCGAGTCAAGCCACTAGCGCCTTCTTTTTTTCTCTTATTACGTGTCATTACATCTATTAAGGAGAACGTCTATGAACCTTGCATTTCTTGCATTTTTGGTCAATGTGGTGGTTAGCCTGCTTTCCTTCACACTGATTGCTTCCTGGTATGTTGTTCCCCGTTTGTCGAAGCAACCATATGTGCAGGCATTACTCCCATTGGTCCTGCTAAATGTGTTTCGGACAGAGGGTTTTGTGTTTCTGCTCCCACAGGTGATGGGAGGGATCCTTCCGTCTTACTTTGCCATCTCCACTGCTTATGGCGATGTCTTCACGGCCGTCTTAGCTTTGCTGACTGCCCTCGTGCTACGGCTTCGGCCAGGGTTGGCCCTCCCGCTTGTTTGGTTGCTCAACATTGTGGGGTTCGCCGATCTGTTGTTCGCCATCTACAAAGGCGTGGTAGTCGGCTTTCCATCCTTCCACGTTGGGGTTGCTTGGTTTATCCTAACTGTGTATGTGCCGCTCTTACTAGTGAACCATGTCGTTGTCTTCTGGTTCCTGCTGCGGATTGTGCCATCCGCTGTCAAGATTGCTCCTGTAAAGGTTTGGAGATCCACTGATGTCTGATACATCTTATCATAGTTTTTGCGTATCTTCTCGATCTTTTGAAGAAAAAGTGTGATTTGTATTTCATGTGTACATTGCATTACCACACTTTGTAATACTTCTTGTTCTTCAGCACTGAAATAGTGAGGCAACGTGGTACTATCTTTGGCTTGACAGGAGAAGTCGGCTACTCGGCTTGATGCGCTTGACGGTAGCAATGGTACTGCATCAATTCACGCCATGTGTCCAAATACTGCATCTGCTTTTGTGCCTGAGCTTGTGGAAGCGAGCCAGGAGCTGATGCAGATACCGCAACACACCCGCCAATCAGCTTGCGGGCAAGTGACCGCCGCACGCAAAATGATGAACCACACCCTCACTCTTCCTTGCTATTCACATCTCGTCGTGTGTCGTGATATATTTGAGGTATGACAAATGTTCTCACCTGGCTCGCAGGTTCACACATCATACAAGGCATCATTATCGGCGGCGTGCTGGCGTTTCTCACGGCACAGATTATTATGAACGCGGTGGTGAAAGCCATGACCACGACCGTCAACGGGTGGAACACCACCACCACATGCGGCCAGCCCGGCAATGGCCTCCTCCTGCGGGCCGCCTGCGCCAGAAACCTGCCCGCCACCAATGTGGTGCAAGAGGCGGCCTATTGGACGACGACCCGCGACAGCACGGGGCGCAGGCTCTCCGGACTGCGTATTTATGTCCTGCATTTTCTTGCCGGACAGCCGAAGCGTCAAGTTTCACCCTTCAGTGAAACTTTCCATCCTTCAGTGCAAAATAGGTCAGCCCTTCAGTGAATTTACCAAATATTCTTACTCATGAATCCGCAACTCACTTTCTCAAGCTTAGTATTGTTCGTCACTGACCTTTTTCATCAAAAATGCGTTTTGCCACGGCAATGGCAGACATGGCCTTCGGCCAACCAGCATAGAATGCCAGGTGCGTCATGACTTCTTTGAGTTCTGCCTCCGTTAAACCGTTATCTTTCGCCCTCTTGAGATGGCCAGGAAGCTGCTCGGTATTGCCGCCTGCGATCAAAGCGGCAACCGTAATCAAGCTCCTATCACGCTTCGAGAGTTCCGTTCGTTCCCAGATGTCGCCAAACAGCACATCGTCAGTGAGCGAAACCATCTTCGGCGAGAAGTCGCCAATGAGCTTCTGTACAGGTGTCGGTTCTTGCGATTCAGACATGTTCTTTCTCCTTATTCGTAGATTTTGGTCATCTGGTGGGTATTATAGACACTTTGGAACACAAGGTGATAGAATGATTGTCGAAAATGATTGTCTGATTCTGCAAATCTTTCAGGACGTGCGATAGAGAAACGATAGGAATATCCCTTGCGTTTGCCCTGTTGATTAGCAATGGAGCGTTTTTTCCAGAAAGGATTGGTAAACTGCAATGACAGTACAACCCTCGCCTGAGCATGCTTCTGAAACGACATCACTTCCAGTATATTTGACACGTTTTGTTGGACGTGAACAGGAGTGCGCGACCCTTAGTAATCTGCTAGCCTCTCAACGTCTCCTTTCGCTCACTGGTACGGGGGGTATTGGTAAAACACGACTCGCCATTCAGGTCGCGGCTCAGGTAGCGCCATCGTTCCCTGATGGCCTCTATGTGGTCGAGTTAGCAACAATTTCCACACCGGAACTCCTATCTTATGCCATTGCAACTGTAGTAGGTGTTCCAGCCGATCAGGATATAGCACCACTGCCACTGCTCATCACGGCTCTTGGGCAGAGCCATACGCTCCTACTGCTCGATAATTGTGAGCATATCCTCGCGGGATGCGCTTCCCTGGTCGAAGCCTTATTGCAAGCTTGCCCCAATCTGCGTATTCTTATAACCAGTCGAGAGCCACTGATGGTTGCCGGCGAAACCGTCTGGCGCGTCGTTGCCCTTTCCTCACCCGCTCCCACACAAACACTGCCCATCGAACAACTGCTGGGATACGAAGCAATCCAGCTTTTTTGTGAACGGGCGGTTGAAAGTTCTCCACGCTTTCGCTTGACGCCACACAATGCTCCGGCAGTGATAAGTATCTGTTCACAATTAGACGGCCTTCCACTCGCGCTGGAACTGGCGGCAGCATTGCTACCCATCTTCTCCGTAGAACAACTCGCCACTCACCTCAGTGAACGCCTTGACCTGTTACGACACGGCAAACGCACGGCGCACATGCGCCAGCAAACCTTGCAGGCCACACTCGATTGGAGCTACGACCTGCTAACACCAGTTGAACAGGCTGTGTTTCAGCGTCTAGCTATCTTTGCTGGTAGTTGGAATCTGGATGCGGTCAAACATATCGCGGCTTTGCCAGAGACATCCAATGCGCTTATTATCGAAGTATTGGTACGTCTGGTGAACAAATCGCTCGTGCTTGCTGAGGAGCAAGAGAGCCTGGAGCCGGAAACTACCCAAGTTCGTTATCGCTTGCTTGATACAATGCGGATGTACACGCAAGATAAACTCCAACAAGCAGGTTTGTGGGAGCAGTTATGTGCATTGCATGCTGAATGGTACCTGAACCTGGCCGAGCAGGCTAATGAGCATCTGCAAGGAGATGACGCGCTATTCTGGTTCGATCTTCTGGAGAGAGAGATGACAAACTTCCGTGCGGCACTCACTCGTTCACTGGCAAACGGGCAGCTTGATATAGCAACACGCCTGGCAGATGCATTACAGCGTTTTTGGATTACACACAATCACTTCAGTGAGGGGCGTCACTGGTTTGAAACCCTGCTTACACAACAAGGCAAAACCCTATCCCCCACGCAGCAAACACGCATCCTCTTTGGAGCTTCTGAATTCGCACGCTACCAGGGAGCTTACGACCGTGCCATTTCCTTACTGCAAGAGGAGATGGCACTGCTTGATACGCTGGACGACGCGCCTGGGCGTGCCGAAGCTCTAACCTGTTTTGGTATAGTAACGGGCCTAAAGGGAGACTATGAGCAGGGCATACAATTCTGCCAACGTGGCCTCGCAGCCTATCGTGAACTAGACTATCAACCCGGCATCTGCACGGCTCTCACAACACTGGCATTTCTCACGTTGGCTCAGGGCAATGCCACTCAAGCTATTCCATTGAGTCAGGAAGCCATTCGGCTATTGCGCACGACGGGCCATCGCGCTCATCTGCTGTATTCTCTGTTCACTCTGGCCCAGGCCGCTCTGTTTCAAGAAGACAGGATACTGGCCCGAACTACTTGCCAGGAAGCAATACAGTTAGCACAGGCACTCCACCACACATATGGACTGGCGGCAAGCCTGGGGTTGATCGCTGGGTTGGCAAATCTGGAAGGCCAACCTATCCAGGCAGCACGCTTCTTTGGAGCAGCACAGGCACTACAAACACGCATTAAGACGCCTCATCCTCCCGCCGGGAGGGCATTGCTGGAACGTATGGTCTTTTCTCTGCGGGCTACCCTCGGCGCGGAAGCCTTTCTCACTCACTTTACAGCCGGTCAGCAATGTCCCCTTGAGCAAATATTACAGGAGACAACGACATTTCTTCACCTTCTTTCTTCCACAGTACAAACAACAGCCGCTTCCGCAGCGTCAGTTTCATCTGTACTCGCGGTCCTCAGTCAGCGCGAACGTGAAGTTCTGACACTCGTGGCAACTGGCCTGACGGATATCCAGGTAGCCCAATATCTCGTGCTAAGTCCCCGCACAGTCAGTAAGCATTTACAGTCTATCTATACAAAACTCCATATCAACTCACGTAGCGCAGCAACGCGCCTGGCATTTGAAGAGGGTCTGATCTAATCATTACGTAGTCACATTACGTAATTTTAGTGATCCGCATAGTCCTCTGAGGCACTATACTCTGTTGTAGGGAATGCGATGGAGCGTTGACTCCCCACAATTTGGTCTTCCTCCATCGGTTTCGTGCTTAAAAAGGGGGCTTGGCTCATGTCACTATCATTGGAACAACGCAAAGAAGCGATTCGTCACTATCTGGAAACAGCCTGGGAACGTGCCGAAGACACGGAACAATCCAATGATACTACCCCTACTCTAGCAGAGTTCTCTGCTGATCAGAAAGATAGAGCCTCCTTGCCCAACACAGTGGCAACTCTTAACCCTTCACATAATCCCTCGCAGACAACACAGGACTACATACTCTGCCCCGTCTATGTACGCCAGATAATTCGTGCCAGTTTGCCTGATTTGCACTTTACGCTGCTTGAGTTAATTGCTGAAGGAGAAACGGTTGTAGCGCGTTGGAGTATTCAAGGTACCGATCATGGTGGCTATGAAGGACATCTACCAACGGGAAGACCCGTATACCTGACGGGCATCACACTCATACGGATAGAAGGCCACAAGATTGTAGAGGAGTGTTGTGAGACAAATCTAGCCAGTATGCAGCGCCAACTTGGCTTCGTTGCCCTCCCTGCGCCCAGGATTACCATCAGACAACCGGGACCAAAACGCTCTTATTGAGAATAATTTCACCTTCCTGCTTCCGTTCACACAGCAGATGCCCCTACTATCTCAAGGTCAACGAGATGGTAGGGGCATCTGTCATGCAGGCATTTTATTGCAACGGTCGTTTAGGCACTACCCGATAGCCAGCCCCCTGTTCAGGTGGTTGGGAAGTGACTACAACAGGGCGTACAGGTGGTTTGGCTCCTGTTGGGCGCGAACGAGGTAGCGGCACCACAGAAGCTTGCGATGGCGCAGGCAGGGTAAACGCAGGTGGTTTAGCAGGCTGTGATGGTGGGGGTATCGGCACCGCGAATAGGGCTGTCTTGGCGCTAGCACGTTGCTGAGACGAGAATGCTTCTTGTACATGCATCCCCGAAGTTGAAAATGCTGGTCGTAATTTAGCAATAACAGGTCGCGCCTTATAGTCATCAGTTACAGTGCGGTCTTCTCCTGAAGAGATACCAATATAGCGGAAGACGATGGTAAGCACGATGGTAACAGAGAGGTTTACGAGTAGACCCGCAATCGCACCATACATGGGAAAGTGGAAACCAAAGAAGGTGAAAGGATAGACATCTCCCTGAAAGTTGAGCGCGACAATACTCAACGTGCCAGCGACCATGCCGCAAAACCAGCCAATAAGGAGGGCAGTGCGATGGAACCAGTTTGTGTAGAGACCCAGGAAGACGGAGGGCAGCGTTTGCAGTATCCAGATATTACTTAACAGCTGGAGGTTAATAGCAAACGTCGTAGGGAAAAAGAGAATAAAAGCGAGCGCACCCACTTTTACCACGAGTGATGCCGTTTTCGCAACACGCGCCTCTTGTCTTTCAGTACAATTGGGATCAATATATTCGCGGTAGATATTGCGTGTAAAGAGGTTAGAAGCTCCAATGGACATAACACCAGCAGGAACCAGCGCACCAATAGAGATAGCCGCGAAAGCGAAACCGGTGAACTGTTGTGGGAACAGTGTAGTAAGCAAGGCAGGCAGCGCAATATTGGTCTTGTAGACTGGAGATGCGTGAATACCGGCGGCAACAGCCACCACACCGAGCATGGCAACCAAACCAATGAGAACAACGTAGGCCAGGAGAAATGATGTGCTTCGCGCCACTACCTTACGGCTATTGGCACTGAGAATGGCTGTCAGACTATGCGGATAGAGGAAAAGAGCCAGGGACGAGCCGAGGATAAGCGTGATATAAGAGCTATATTGCGTCGATGATAGCACCATTTTCTGTTGCGGCATCGCCGAGAAAATGGCGTGCATGCCGCCAAAGCGTGACACGAGTGAGAAAAACATAATTAGCACTACCAGCCAGATGCAGACATCTTTGACAATAGCAATCAATGCGGAACCACGTAGCCCACTAACATAAGTGTAGGCGGCAAGAATTGCAAAGGCGATGAACAGCGCAAGCTCAACAGGTACCCCCATTTCAGCCAGGCAGAGTTGAACGCCATAAATTTGCAGGGCGATATAAGGCAACGTTGCTAAAATTCCTGTGATGGCCGTAGCAAGCGCCAAAGGCTTACTATCAAAGCGTTCACGCACAAAATCGGCGGCGGTTACATAGCCTCGATGGCGTGCTATGACCCAAAACCGTGGAAGAAAAACAAAGGCGAGGGGATAGGCTAGCGTCAAATAAGGGACCGCGAAGAAGCCAATTGCTCCTTGCGCGAAGACGAGGGCGGGAACAGCAAGAAACGAATAGGCGGTATAAATATCTCCTCCTATTAAAAACCAGGAGATAAAAGCGCCGAAGCGTTTCCCTGCCAATCCCCATTCCTGGAGACGGTTTAGGTTGCCTGCACGCCAGCGTGCTGCAAAAAAACCAATCATGCTGACGACGATGAAAACAAAGACGAAAATAAGTAACTCTTGCCAGTGGATCATAACAATGCTTTCCTTTCTTTATCTGCAAGAGTTTATGCGCTATCCCGCGTAAACTCTTGCAGATTTCTTTCCACAATCAGCTATCTTGCTCTTCAAAATCAAGGAAAGAAGCGACCGTATGTCGATAGGAAGGCTCACTAGATTCATAAGAAGCTACCTGGATAGCCTTTTTCACATAAATTGTGTAGCTATCCAGATAGCTCCGAAATATCTTTAATCAACAATAACACAATAATATTTATCTATATGTGGCTTGTTGATTGATATAGATGAACTTTATAGGCTAGTAGACTGCATAATAGATAATCTACGGACCTATTGCAATGTAGTACTTATTTCTTATCTTTACCTGGCTGTCCAGCCACCATCGATGACCAAAGCCGAGCCGGTCACAAAGGCAGCTTCATCTGAAGCCAGGTACAGCGCGGCATTGGCAATTTCGTCCGGGTGGCCCATACGTCCAATCGGCTGACGGGCGTGCAGTTGTTGGCGTACCTCATCCTCATGTCCAGCAAAGTTGCGTGCGAGATAACCTTCGACAAAAGGTGTCTGCACCGTGCCGGGGCAGATCGCATTGGCACGGATGCCCTGCTCGACAAAGTCCATCGCAATTGAGCGCGTCATGCTCAACACCGCACCTTTGCTAGCACCATAGGGGAAGCGGCGCTCGACAGCAATCATACCGGCAACCGAGGCGATATTAACTAGCACACCGCCGCGTGGCTGTTGGGCTACCATCTGACGCACAGCTTCACGCGCACAAAGAAAGACGCCACGCGAGTTGACGGCCATCAAGCGGTCCCAATCCTCCGCGCTCGTCTCCAAAATATTGCCCACATGACTAACACCAGCATTGTTAACCAGAATATCAAGTCGTCTATGCTCGCGTGCTACCTGTGTAAAGCGTTCCCGCACCTGCTCCTCTTGTGAAACATCAAGAGCTAGCGCGTAGGCCGTACCCTGCTGCGCCGCGATTTCTGCCACAACACCTGTAGCGCCCTC
>JAJZEJ010000321.1 GCA_021828635.1 Chloroflexota bacterium | reverse complement strand
ATGGACTACCTGTCGCCGCTCGGCAACAATCTGGCCTACGCGCTAGCGGTCGAGCGGCTGCTAGGCATCGATGACCAGATCAGTGAGAAGATCAAGTATGCGCGTGTCCTGCTGGCTGAGTTGCAACGCATCGCCAGTCACCTGGTCTGGCTGGGTACGCACGCCCTGGACCTGGGCGAACAGAGTGTCTTCCTATACTGCTTCCGCGAACGCGAGTTGCTACTCGACATCTTCGAGTACATCTCCGGTGTGCGTATGATGACCAGTTACATCTGTCCCGGAGGTTTGCAGGCTGATCTACCGCCCGGCCTGGACGCGAAGGTTAAAGAGTTTACCAACATCTTTCCGGCCCGCCTGCAAGAGTATCACGATCTGCTGAGCAACAACCAGCTCTGGCTGGATCGCACAAAAAATGTGGGCAAGCTGAGCAAAGAAGATGCTATTGCCTATGGTACAAGTGGCCCCGTCCTGCGCGGCAGCGGCGTCGTCTGGGATATTCGCAAGGTCTTCCCCTATACCGGCTACGAGCAATTCGACTTCGATATCCCCGTTGGTTCCAACGGCGATGTCTATGACCGCTACATGGTACGTATGCTGGAGATGGAACAAAGCCTGCACATCGTTGATCAGGCATTGGAGGGTATGCCAACTGGCCCCTATCGCGTGCTGGACACGAAGGTCGCGCCACCACCCAAGTGGCAGATCACCGGTAGCATGGAATCGCTCATCCATCACTTCAAATTTTTCACCGAGGGCTATCGCCCACCAAAGGGCGAGGTTTTTGTGCGTACCGAGTCGTCAAAGGGCGAACTGGCCTTCTACATGGTCAGCGACGGTAGCGCGAAGCCTTATCGCATGCATGTGCGTGGTGGTTCCTTCGCCAACTTGCAGGCATTGCCGCTGATGATTGAGGGCAGTCTGCTCTCCGACGTAGTGGCGGCAATTGGCAGTATTGATATTGTGCTAGGTGAGGTTGATCGATGATTTCAGAACAGGCAAAACAGCACATGCGTGATCTGGCTACTCGCTATCCCGTCTCGCGCTCGGCAGTGCTACCGGCGTTGCATATCGCGCAACAGGAAGAGGGCTACATCACGCAAGAGGGATTACAGGCCGTCGCCGAGGTACTCAATTTGACGGTTGATGATGTTGAGAGCGTAGCAACCTTCTATACCATGTATTATCAGCAACCAATGGGCAAGAAGGTCATCAAGGTTTGCAACAGCATCTCATGTTATCTGCGCAACTGCGACGCGCTGATCGAACACATGGAGCAACACCTGGGCATTCAGCGTGGTGAAACCACCCCTGACGGCAACTTCACCCTGCTCACCGTCGAGTGCTTGGCCTCTTGTGGTACCGCGCCCGTCTTACAGGTCAATGATGAGTTTGTCGAGAATGTCACGCCAGAGAAGGCCGACCAACTGATCGAGGATTTGACACGCGAAATTAACACAGGAACATCGGGAGCAACCGTCCGTTAGGGAACATAGAGGATAAATTAGACTATGCCAGAACTGGTTGTTACAAAAAATATTAATGTGCCAGACATCGACACGCTGGAGGTCTATCGCCAGCATGGCGGCTATGAAGCTCTGGCGAAGGCACTCAAAGAATATCAGCCGGAGCAACTTGTGGACCTGGTCAAGGCGTCGGGTCTGCGTGGACGCGGCGGCGCGGGCTTTCCCGCCGGTATGAAGTGGGGGTTCCTGGCGAAAAATCAGCCGCGCTACCTCTGCTGCAACTGCGACGAGAGCGAACCCGGCACCTTCAAAGACCGCATGTTGATGGAAATGAATCCGCATCAGCTCGTCGAGGGCGTTATCCTTACCAGCTACGCCTGTCGCGTCAGTGTCGCCTTTATCTATGTGCGTGGCGAGCTGGCGAAAGCAGGTCGTCAAGTCGCACGCGCTGTCGAGGAAGCCTATGCCGCCGGGTTGATTGGCAAGAACATTCTGGGTAGCGATTATAGCCTGGAAGTGATCGTGCATCGCGGCGCGGGTGCCTATATCTGCGGTGAAGAGAGCGCCCTGATGGAATCATTAGAGGGCAAACGTGGCTATCCACGCTTGAAACCGCCTTTTCCGGCAGCCGTCGGCCTTTATGGTGGCCCAACCGTCATCAACAACTGCGAGACGCTTTCGACTGTACCACATATCGTCAAGAACGGCGCGGACTGGTATAAGCAGTACGGCACCGAGAAGAGTACCGGCACCCGCGTCTTCTGTCTGAGTGGTCAGGTCAAGCAGCCGGGCAACTACGAGCTACCACTTGCCACGCCATTGCGCACGCTGATCTATGATGAGCAGTATGGTGGTGGCATTCTGGGTGATAAGCAGCTCAAAGCTATTATTCCTGGTGGTTCATCGACTTTCATCCTGGGGTCAGACAAAATTGACACGCCGCTCGACTTCGAGTCTATCGCCGCTGCTGGTTCCATGCTTGGTTCCGGTGGAGTTGTCGTCATCAACGAAGATACGTGCATTGTAGGGGCTATCTTGCGTATGGCGGAGTTCTACCGCGATGAGTCCTGCGGTAAATGCACGCCCTGCCGCGAAGGCACGTATTGGATGACCGAGATACTGGAGCGCCTGGAACATGGTCACGGCAAAGAGAAGGACGTAGCTCTCTTGCTTGACATCTGCGATAACATCAGTGGGAAGTCCTTCTGTCCGCTCGGCGACGCGGCCACCAGTTCCATTACGAGCGGTATCCGACTCTTCCGCGACGAATTTCTGTACCACGTCCAGCACGGTCACTGCATGGTTGGCTCCGGCGCACGTCAGACGGTACACGCATAATTGTAGGTACGATATCGCAATAATGATTTTTCATGGTGACGTAATCATTTCATAGATACACGGTAGAAAACATATGGCAGAAGAGAAAAAAGACGAACTCGTCCATCTCACGATAGACGACATCCCCGTCGCCGTCCCACCTGGGACAGTCGTATGGGCAGCCGCCAGACAGGCTGGCATAGAAGTTCCTATCTATTGCTATCATCCTAAAATGCCACCGTTGGGCGCATGTCGCATGTGCTTTGTCGAGATTGAGAAGATGCCCAAGCCGCCGCAGACGGCCTGTACCACGCCCGTGAGCGAGGGTATGATTGTACATACCAAAACCGAAAAGGTTTTGAAGGCGCGGCGCGGCACGCTGGAGTTCTTGCTCATCAATCATCCGCTTGACTGCCCGATTTGTGACAAAGGCGGCGAGTGTGACTTGCAAGATTTCACTATGCGGCACGGCCCCGGCGGCACGCGCTTCGATCTGTACAAGCGTCACTATCCCAAGCCCATTGCGGTCAGCAATGAGGTCATGCTGGACCGCGAACGCTGTATCCTCTGTCAGCGTTGCACGCGCTTCAGTTCAGAGATTTCGATGGATAACGGTCTGGTAATGATTCAGCGCGGCTTCCGCATGGAGGTTGGCACGGCTCCTGACCACGCCTTCGATTCTATCTTCTCCGGCAACACCGTCGAAATTTGTCCTGTCGGCGCACTGACCGCGACAGCCTACCGCTTCAAATCGCGCCCGTGGGAACTGCATCACACAGCTAGCGTCTGCAACAACTGTAGCGTAGGCTGCAATGCTCGTATCGATACGCGCGTTGACAAGGTGATGCGCCTGATGTCGCGTGCTAACGATGAGATCGACGATGGCTGGCTGTGTAATCGTGGGCGTTGGGGCTTCGAGTTTGTTAACAGTCCGCAGCGCATTCGCACGCCCTACATTCGCCGCAATGGCAACCTGACGCCCGCGAGTTGGGATGAAGCATTTTTCTACATCGCCTCACGCTTGAAAGAGGTTATCAGCAAACATGGCGCACAGGCTGTGGCCGGTATTGGCTCGACGCGCACCACCAACGAAGAGGCATATCTATTCCAGAAATTGCTGCGCGAAGTCATCGGCACACCCAACATCGATCACCATCACGGGCATTTCTCCGGTTCCCGCGACACACTGACGGGCCAGCCCTGGATGATGACGAACAGCATTGCCGAAATCGAGCAGGCTTCGCATATTGTGCTAATTGCCTCTGACCCCTATCAGCGTCAACCCATTCTCAACCTGCGCATCAAAAAAGCCATGAGGAGCAGCGCGAAAATCTACATCGTCAACTCCGGTAAAACCGAGCTGGACCGCCTCGCCACACTCAAAATCACCATTCCAGAGAACACCACTGGTCTGGCTACTAAAGCCCTATTACAATATGCTTCGCAATCTGTAGGGACCGATGTATCGCGTCCACCCGCCGATGTATCGGCCTTCGATGTGCAAACAAACGCACAATTGCAGCAGTTGGCAAACGAGATTGTTGGCGCAAAGGGTGCCATCATACTCTATGACGAGATGGCAACGCTCGATTCCGGTTGCGAAGACTTAGCAGCCGACCTGCAAACTCTGGCCGTCATTACCAATAACGTCGGTCGTCCTGGTGCGGGTGTCGGCCCACTGTTTGAGGATGCCAACTCGCTCGGCGCACGCGATATGGGCCTGTTGCCCGACGCACTCCCTGGCTACAAACCTGCGAACGAGCAAGGATTGAGCTATGAGCAGATTTTGAGCAATCCACAGGTCAAGGCACTGCTGGTCATGGGAGCTAATCCGGCACGTCACCTAGCTAAACCGGAATTGCCCTCAACGCTAGAATTTATCGTTGTACAGGACATTACGCTTACTGCTACGGCGCAACAGGCCGATGTTGTGCTACCCGCCGTGACCTTTGCCGAAAAAGACGGCAGCATGACCAATGTCGATCATCATGTGCAGGCCATTCGTCGCGCCTTGCGTCCGCTTCCTGGCACGAAGGCCGATTGGGAGATACTGATGGCGATTGCACGCCACCTGGGCAAGCCCTGGAGCTATAACAGCCCACGCGATATCTTGCTAGAAATCGCCGGTAGCAATTCATTCTACGCTGGTCTCACGTGGGAAGATTTGGGAGAACAGGGTGTACGTATACAGGAACAGGAGGTAGCCCATGCTTAGCTTCCTGAACAACATCATCGTCGCATCAATCATCAAAAGCGCGATTATCATCTTCGCGCTCCTAACGGCCTTTGCCTATATGACACTGATTGAGCGCCGCGTGGTTGCCAAGTTGCAGGGCCGTTTGGGACCAAACCGCGTTGGCCCTGGCGGCATGTTTCAGCCAGTGGCCGATGCGCTCAAGATGGCCTTTAAGGAGCAGATCGTTCCGACACAGGCCAAGAAGCTCATTTACATTATCGCTCCGGTGATCTCGGTCGTTATTGCGCTCTCGGCCTTCGCGGTTATTCCGATTGGTCGCGCCTGGACAGGGCATGCCAGCGTATGGGATCCATTCATCGGTGACATCAATGTCGGTATTCTCTGGATTCTCTCGATCTCATCGCTGGCTGTCTATGGCATCGTGCTGGGTGGCTGGGCCTCTGGCAACCGCTACTCGCTGCTCGGTTCGCTGCGTAGCGCCGCGCAGATGGTCTCCTACGAGACCAGTCTGGGTCTGGCGCTCAGTGGAGCCTTGATGTGGGCCACTACGTTGAGCATGGTTGGCATCGTGCATCAGCAACTCAGTCAGGGCATCTGGTTTATCATGGCCCAACCACTCGGCTTCGTGATCTACCTGATTGCCGCTATCGCCGAGGTCAACCGCGCTCCGTTTGATCTGCCAGAGGCTGAGCAAGAATTGACGGCTGGCTACCTGACTGAATATAGCGGCCTGCGCTGGAGCCTCTATCAAATGGCGGAATACATCAATATGATTACGGTCAGCGCGATTG
>JAJZEJ010000352.1 GCA_021828635.1 Chloroflexota bacterium | reverse complement strand
GCCCTTTACTTTTGCGACGTATACCGTAGGCATGCTTGCGCTCTGCGGATTTCCGTTCTTCTTTTCCGGATTTTGGAGCAAGGACGAGATTCTTCACGCAGCTCACTCTTGGCACATCTCCCAAGCACCGTATTACATGGGCGCGGTCGCAGCCTTGCTCACGGCCTTCTACATGTCACGCCAGATGTTTTATGTATTTGGCGGCAAGTCGCGGCTAGCTGAAAGCAGTGAGGTTCATACGCACTCTCAAGCATCCGCAGATAACGCAAACCACCATAGCTCGAGTGCTCCACATGAGAGCCCCTGGGTCATGACAGTTCCGCTCATGCTTCTTGCACCAGTTGCATTGTTACTGGGGTTCTTTGGGACTCCCGCGTGGCCTTGGTTCCAATCCTTCCTGGATGGTACGCAGCTAAGGGTTGATTTCAGCGCGCTCTCAGAAGGAAGCATGCTCCCGGTGATGTTGTCCTCCTCCGTCATTGTTCTCCTTGGCCTTGGAACAGGCTGGTGGATCTACGGTCGTAGTCCAATCAAGAGTGCGGAAGCACCGGACAACTTCGGCAGACTGTCGCCTCCACTTTTCACGTTTCTGGGTCATGCGTTTTATGTGGATGCACTATACGGGGCTACCATCATAAAACTAAATACCCAACTCTCAAAGATCTCCGATTGGCTGGACCGATGGGTTTGGAACGGCGCTGTCAAGACGGTGACTAACATTGTGCTTGGATTGGCTCACTTGGATAATTTCTTAGACACCTACGTTGTTAATTCCGGGTTTGATGAGGGCTGTCACGGTGTATCCCGTAGCGGCCAGATCCTATCACTGCTGCAGGCCGGCCGAATACAGGGATATTTGAAGATTGTCGCAGGGGTGCTCGTCGTCCTCACTATCCTCCTGCTCTGGAAGGCCAAGATATGATCACCTTTCCGTGGATCACAACCTTGACCGTAGTCCCCTTGTTTGGAGCACTTGTTGTGTCGACTCTTGGTGGCAGGAACAAGGGACTTGTGCGTTGGACCGCGCTGTCGTTCAGCCTCATATCATTGGTTCTGACGCTTATTCTCTGGCATAGCTTTAGTACCGTAGCTGACGGGTACCAATTTCAGGAATTGCATCGCTGGATCCCGTCGCTCAACGTGGATTATCGCGTTGGGATTGATGGTCTTGGCCTGCTCATGCTGGTACTGTCCTGTATCGTCGTACCAATTGGCATGCTCGCGTCCTGGCAGATCGAAAAACGAGTATCCCTTTATTTTTCACTGATGTTGGTGCTCCAATCCTGCCTCTTTGGTACATTCACGGCCTTGAACTTTTTTCACTGGTTCATCTTCTGGGAGCTTGGCCTGATCCCGGCATTCTTTCTTATCAAGCTATGGGGTGGACCGAAGAGCGCACAGGCAGCGATGCAGTTCCTGATCTACACGATGGTTGGAAGCGTTGCGATGCTGATGTCCTTCCTCGCTATCTACATGGCAACAAAAACCTTTGACTTCACAGAGCTTGGACACTTGGCTCAGAGCGGGAAGTTGATGCCTGCTGTGATTGCTGAACTTGGATGGCATCTATTCACGCCGCAACACACCGCCATGGTGATCTTCCTGGGTGCGTTCCTTGGCTTTGCCGTCAAAGTACCACTGATTCCCTTTCATACCTGGCTGCCTTCGGCCTACTCTGAAGCGCCCACTGGCACGACGATCCTTCTGACTGGCGCCATGTCCAAGATGGGGCTCTACGGTTTTCTTCGCATCCTACTCCCTTTATTCGGAGTTCAGATGCAACAGATTCTGACGCCGCTCCTATGGCTTGCAGTCGCAACGGTTGTCTTCTCAGCTTACGCAGCGCTTGCGCAGACGGATCTGAAGCGCATTTTCGCTTATTCGTCTATCAATCACCTTGGCTACTGCATGCTCGGGATCTTTGCGGTCGTCAAATTTACGTGCGGAGATGCTGGGCTAACGGCACAGAAGTATGCGGCCATGAACGGCGTTTTCCTCCAGATGTTCAATCATGGTCTAACAGCCGCAACCCTGTTCTGGTTCGTCGCAATGCTGGAGAAGCGTACGGACGGACTGCGTGGATTGAACGATTTCGGGGGCTTGCGCAAAGTGATACCCGTCTTCACAGGGCTTATGGGAATTACAATTTTCTCCTCGCTCGGTTTGCCCAGCCTGAACGGATTTATTGGAGAGTTCTTAATCTTTGAAGGCACATTCTCACTTGTAACGTGGGCCGCTGCACTCTCTGTGATTGGCCTCATGATTACCGCCATCTTTTTCCTCGGCACTCTACAACGCGTTTTCTATGGACCGCTTGAGGAGAAATGGACTCACCTTCACGATCTAACTCTCAGTGAGCGATTGGCTCTCATTCCAACCATTGGACTCATGTTTACTTTGGGACTCTATCCCCAGATTATCCTTGGAGTCGTCAACCATACAGCCATCCAGATGGCGCTACAACTGCGGAACTTCTGATTATGCTTGCTTGGACGATCTACATATCCTTTCTCGGCGCTCTGGCACTCTTTTTGCTGCCAAGTCGTAGGGCGGTTTGGGCACGCATGCTTGCGCTTGCTACCACCATCATCACGTTTGCAATTACCCTGACAGAATTTATCCAGCATCGGACTGGAGAGCTATTTAGCGTGGCCCACTATTCCTGGATACCCTCGCTTGGCATTCAATTTAGCCTCAAGGCAGACGGCATTAGCTTGACGCTACTGTTGCTTACCGGGGTAATTGGAGTTTGCGGAGTTCTGTTTTCCTGGAATATTGAAGACCGGATCAAGGAATTTTTCGCACTCTACCTAGTACTGCTTGGTGCGGTGTACGGCGTTTTTCTTAGTTTCGATCTCTTCTTGCTGTTCGTTTTCTACGAGATCGTTGTGATTCCAAAGTATTTTCTTATTGCTATCTGGGGCTCGACCCGTCGTGAATATGCGGCGATGAAGCTTGTACTGTATTCCTTTGTCGGAAGCGCGATGGTACTAGTTGGTCTCATCGCAGCATACGTCGCTGCTGGATCGAGAAGCACAGCCCTCATAGATCTTGCTGGATTCTCTTTTACGCCTCACTTTCAAATGTGGGCATTTCCACTTGTGTTCGTTGGCTTTGGTATCCTGGCGGGCCTTTGGCCCTTTCACACCTGGGCTCCGACCGGCCATGTGGCTGCTCCGACGGCTGCATCGATGTTGCTAGCTGGTGTCGTTATGAAACTCGGAGCCTATGGTTGTCTTCGCGTGGCAATGACCCTCTTCCCACTGGGCTTGGCACCATGGGGCTTCCACGTGCTTGGATTTAGCTCGTGGCGTGACGTCTTTGCCCTCCTCGCTGTGATCGGAATTGTATACGGCGCACTGGTTGCGTTGGTGCAGAAAGACTTCAAATTTGTTATCGGCTATTCCAGCATTAGCCACATGGGCTTTATTTTGCTCGGACTGATGACCCTGAACCAAATTGGAATCTCCGGTGCGATCGTTCAAATGGTCTCCCATGGCATTCTCGCCGGCCTCCTGTTTGGTGTGGTAGGCCGCATGGTGTACTCCCGCACACACACGCGAGATCTGGCTGCACTTGGCCCGATGCGTCTTGGCAAGATCATACCCTTTGCAGCATTCACCTTTGTGGTGGCTGGCATGGCAGGGATGGGGCTACCGGGCTTCAGCGGCTTCGTCGCAGAATTGATGATCGTGATCGGAGTTTGGCGCTCTTATCCATCACTTATTATCTTTGTGGCTATAGGGCTTGTAGTGGGTATCGCATATATCTGGCGGGCCATGCAAATGGCATTCTTCACTGAAACCGACCTTGATACTGCACCATCCCCGCCTCCGCTTTCCCCTATTTCCTTCCCTGAGCGTCTTGGAGCCGGAATTCTCATTTGCGCAAGTGTGATTGTTGGAACGTTCCCTCAGTTATTTCTCAACGTCATCCATCCAGCCTTAAATTCCCCGCTCTTCCAGGGTTTGCGTAAGGGAGGATGGTAATGAACGTGATCAACTACGGACAGTTGTTACAATTCGTTTGGCCAGAGCTCATTCTTACCGTTACGGCATTAGTTGTTGTCGCATTCGATATTCTATTTTTCAAGAGCTCTCGTGTTCGCGCCCGATTTCTAGCTGCTACTACAATTGGGTCCGCTGGATGCGCGGCAGCCATACTCAAACTGCTGCTGACCTCAACTCACGGTAGCATTCTCGATGGTATCTTGCTGTCGACCCCCCTCACGCATTTGCTGCAAGGTGCGCTGCTTGTCATCACCATCGTTACGCTCTTTCTTTCCGTAGACTCGACCTTCACAGATCACGTTAGCGAGTTTGTCCTGTTACTCTTGCTGGCAACTACGGGAATGATGTTCCTGGTTGGCTCACAGGATCTTCTTGTTATCTTTATTTCGCTTGAACTATTGAGCCTGTCCGTCTATATCCTTGCCGGATTTGATAAGAGAAGTGCTCGATCTTCAGAAGCAGCTCTGAAATATTTTCTCTTTGGCGGCATGTCTGCAGCATTCATGCTGTTTGGGTTTAGCTTGCTGTATGGCTTTTCGAGTTCTACAAACATTACACGCATTGCCGGTGCCATTCATGGCCAACCGCTCAATCCGATCCTGATCGTTGCCATCGTAACTACTGTGATTGGGTTTGGATTCAAGATCGCAGCCGCGCCCTTTCACTTCTGGGCGCCAGATGTATATCAGGGTGCTCCTCTGCCTAGCACTGCGTTTATCGCGTCAGGCTCAAAGATCGCTAGTTTCTTTATCTTCTTTCAGGTGTTGGTACTGGGCTTTGCAGGAGCGGAAGGAAGTACCAGCTTATTGCACTTTCAAAGTGGCTGGGTTCCTGTTCTTATAGTGGTCTCGGTTATCTCAATGCTGCTCGGCAATCTCGTTGCAATTGCGCAGACAAGCCTGAGACGCTTGCTTGCCTACTCTGCGATTGCCCATGCGGGCTATATGCTCCTCGCATTTATAGCACACACACAGCAGAGTCTCGCAGCGTTGCTGTATTACGTAGCGACTTATGCTCTGGCAACTCTCGGAGTACTGGGAGTTCTGGCAGTTACAGAAAAGCACCTCGGAACGGATACTATCTCTGATCTCGCAGGCCTCAGCCGACGAGCTCCTTTTCTCTCGTTGTGTCTCGCCGTTTTCGTGCTGTCTTTGGCTGGGATACCACCTTTATCTGGATTTTTTGCTAAATTCCTGCTGTTCTCTGCTCTCCTTGCGGCGGGTCCAGGCTCCAAGCTTCTGCTGTGGCTTGTCATCTTTGCCATCGGCATGAGCGCCGTATCACTCTTCTACTATCTGAGGGTTCTCAAGAGGGTATATGTTGCTGACCCGCCTACCGAAGCCAGTGAGATTAAATCGACGCTTCTCCTGCGAGTCATCGTAGGACTTCTTGCCGGAAGTGTAGTCGTCCTCGGGTGTGCGCCTGACCTCATCTTGACGCAGATTCTGCAAGCCATCCATGCATCGGGCCTGTAATTTGCTTGGAAGGTCTGTTTTCGCTCTTCGAGAACAGTACGTCCAAGTAGGTAATCATTCTGGCTGCCTGGAAGAATTGTGCGTAGTGTCCAGAATCTTTCGCACTTTCAGTCAGAGGTATGCGCACGAGCAAATACACGGTTGACCGTGATGGGTGCGGCCGGACAGGTTGCTTTGCCTTGCTGGTGGCGTAGGTAGCGGGGGGTGTCAAGGGCGGAGTAAAACCAGGCCAGTGGGGCGGAGCAAAAGTCGGCCGGTAGTTGACAGTCAGGTTGTTGAGTATTCAGGGGCGAAGGGC
>JAJZEJ010000598.1:3848-5804 GCA_021828635.1 Chloroflexota bacterium | reverse complement strand
CTGCTCATGCCGATGTGAATGGGCAGGAGCCACGGCCCCTTTATTCAGCGTCACGCGCATGACCATCAACTCTTCGCCACTGAAAATTTGCCCGATCACGCCGGGGAAAATAGCATGTTGCTTCTCTTGAAATAGGCCGACCGTCTTCATTGCAAACAACCTCCGTTGGATGATCTATTCTCTGGCTATAACTGAGCTTATCATATCACTTTGAATTGTTCAAATGGCTGATGGCAATGGTCGCAGTAGCAGATAGCGCGGCACGGTGTCGGACCAAAGAGATTCTCCATATGCGTCTGCTGTGAATGACAGAAGGGACATTCCTGCGCCACACCGCGAGTGGTTTTATTAAGCACTGGCAGCATAGACATATGCTGGCGGGCCGGTGGCGCGATACCAGCTTCACCCAACATCGCTCGCCCGGCCTCGGTGATGCACGCGGTTGTCCATATCTCACTATACACAACCCGAACTTCGGTTTCCCCAAAGGGAGCTAGCCTGGCTTTGATCTCACGGCGCATCATATCCAGAGCGGGACAGCCGACAAAGGTTGGCATGATTTCGACGACAATTAGCTCATCACGCTCGTCAATACTGACTTTGCGAATAACGCCCAGGTCTACCAGATTGATGGTCTGTATTTCGGGGTCGGCAATCTCGCGTAGTACATCCCATACCGCCTGTTCTGTCACGACTGGCATAGTTCACCATGTCCCTTCCGGCTCTAAGCGTCGCACCATTGTCATCTCTTCGTACAATTCGTCCCAACCCGCGCCATGTTGACCCAAACGCCCGCCCATTAACGGCTCAACCTCTAGCGTCCAGTTCTCACCCTCTTTATGCACGGGAAATGGCAACTGGTATTGTGTAAAATAGGGCTGCACACGTTCAAGCCAGGGCGAGAGCAGTTGCGCTGTACGTGTGGCAATCACGCCCTCTGTTTGCAGCAATGTTTCACCAGGAGCGTCCTCAAAAAATCCTAGTACACCGGGCCATGTGGCTGTTAGCGCGGTTTCCAGGTGGTCTCGTGCCAGCGTTGACGAGCCTGCCAGCGTCTTCCACCACGCTTCACCATGCCAAAGATGATAGCGTTCCTCGCGGTAAACCTTCCGCATAGCATTGGCTAACGGCTCATAGCTGGACGTGAGCAACGCCTCAAGCCGCAGATTGTCGAACAGATCGTAGAGGAAACGCCGTGTGACCGCTTTGGCCCATTGCACTTTGCCGCTATGCTGACCTTCCGGGTCATACATCAGCGTAGCCCGTTCCTCTAGCACTCGCGCATGATAATAGGCATCCTTTGGGCGCAAATAGGCCAGATGGTCGGCATCGCTACCAGTTAATTCAGCAGCCAGCGTATAGCAGAGACGCGCATGGCCTAGCTCGTCCTGAGCCAGCGAGCTAAAGGCGACATCCTCTTCTACCATCGGCGCGATGCCTGTCCACTCGGCATCACGCAGGCCGATTACGAGTTCGTCGTCAGCCAGCGTAAGCAGATAACGGCACAGTGCCTCTTGCACTTCAGGCGTCATGCGCATCCTCCTTTTCGGCAGTGTTGTTCTGGCGCAACTGGCGGCGTTTCGCCACGGTCACGCGATAGCCTTCACCCATACGATGTGTGCGCTCTAGCGGCGGCTGAAGAAAATCATGGTCGGCAACCTCGATAATGGCATCA
Organism: Chloroflexota bacterium; assembly: GCA_021828635.1. The sequence goes on along the minus strand of JAJZEJ010000598.1, from coordinate 4,129 downwards.
CGCGGCACTACCCAGAGCCGAATAGCCTCGGAACGGCGGCTATAAATCTCGCGTGCATACTGAATTGCCAGCTCCGTCGATGGCGCTTCTAAAGCCCCCTCGTGTCTCAGATAACCCGCCGCATCTTCTTGACGGAATACCTCATACACAGCCATAGTAGCCTCCCGCGTTGTTATGCTACCAGCGCCTTCTCACCAAGTATGGCCTGCCGCACCCACGCGCCCTCATCATAGGAGAGATGGCGGAAGCTCAGACGTTGATAGGAAGCAGGACCGTGGCCG
>JAJZEJ010000598.1:0-3838 GCA_021828635.1 Chloroflexota bacterium | reverse complement strand
ACCGTGACCGGCGACACTCGCATAGAGCTTCTGCCAATCGGGCTGCGTATACTCCCAGCGTTTCTGCTCTTCATCATAGCGCAAATGGGGATCAGGAATGGTAATGCCCAGTTCACGAATCTGCTTTACATAGCGCGTCAACCACGCTTGCCGCAGTTCTTCATTGGATTTTTCTTTCAGTCCCCACTGAATAGCATCATCCTGTTCGGTCGGCGTTGGCGGACCAAAGAACATCATCACCGGCTCCCACCAACGATTGGCAGCCTCTTGTAGCATCGCACGCTGTTGAGGTGTACCCATTGCCAGTGTTAAGACGATATCTTCACCATGTTTGAGATGAAACGCCTCTTCCCAGCAGACTTTGACCATTGTGCGAGCATAGGGCGCATAGCTGGCACGCCGCAAACCAGATTGCGCGAAAAGGCTGGCCGAGTCTACCCACCACACGAACAAGCCCATATCAGCCCAGGTCGGCATCTGGTAATGGAACACATTATGAAACTTGCTCTTGCCACTGAACAGGTCAGCCATCACATCTTCACGTCGTCGCCCCATGTCTTCGATCAGACGCAGCAATAATTGCGCGTGACCAACCTCATCCTGCACTTTTGAGGCTACAGCCAACTTGCGATGCAGACTGGGCGCACGCACAATCCAGCTACGCTCCGGCAACGCCCCCATCAGCTCAGAGAGAGCGTGGCGCTCGATAAACTTGATAACCAGTTTGCGATACTCATCGGGCATCCAATCATGCGATTCGACTTTATGCCCAGCCTGTATCCGCTCTTTGAACTCCTGTACCTGCTCTTCATAGCTTATGCTCATACTCATCAGCTTTTTCCTCGCTCAATCTCAGACGCGCTCTTTCAAACTGCGCATTATCAAGACATTGTACTGCTCCGCAAGTTGCTCGACGGTTAACATACCATCAGGGCGAAACCATTGGTAGGTTCCGTTCAATGCTGAGAGAATAAAGAGCGTGGCGAGACGCGCATCCTCAACTTGAAAATTGCCATGTGCGATGCCCGTCTCGACCACACGCCGAAAGTGCTGCTCATATTCGTCACGTCGCGCCTTGATCTTCTCGCGCAAAGGTGATTCCAGAAACTGCCACTCATGAAAGAAAACTGTCGCGTAGGGCAATTCTCTGACAATCACATCTAGATGACCATGTACCAGTAATCTCATTTGCTGCTCTGGCGCAACATCATTCGGCACAGCTTCGGCTTGCGTCAGAAATTCATCAGCAGCGCGGTTGACAATCTCCCATAGCATCTCCTCTTTCGATTCGACATGCGAGTAGAGTGTCGCACCACGCACATCCAACATCTTCGCCAGATCACGCATGCTGGTACCATGATAGCCACGCTCGCTAAACAACTTGCCAGCGATATTGACAATATCCGTCTTCGTGTACATCGGCATTCCCAATCGTTTTGCTAACGAACGTTCGCTAGCTTTACTGATAAGAGTACCCTGACGATGCAGTATTGTCAAGCTATCCCTGAACAGGAACGCGCATCTGATCGACATGGAAGAGACGGCGCGTCTCATCTAATGATCGTTCAAGGAATGCCTGTACGTCTACCTCTCTCTGCACAATGCGCTCATAGGGTGTCACCGCACGCCCAAAGCGAAACTCACCATCCTGCTCAACATGTGTCACCTGGGGTAGCGTCTCTGGTTTGGGCAAGAAGACTTTGCCGGTAGTATAGGGTAGATGAAAGGCAAAACGCAGATCAGCGAAGTAGGGAACCACGACCTCCAGAAAGTACAGTGCGTAATAGTCCTGCTCAATATGCACTAGACAACCTTTACAATGTGAAACCTGATGGGAGCAGGCAGCATAAAAATCCCACTTATTCTCGTAATACCCATCTTTCATCAATTCATAATGCTCATCACAAAGCTGCAACGTCTTTTTATCACTATCATCAGGACGATAGAAGGACAGCTTGCTATAAGGAGCTTGTGCAAGCACATACAGCGCCTCATCTTTACATTTATACCAGGTGTCACGCTGTAGAGCATAGGTCGTCGCATGTGTTGTGCCACGTAGAGCTTTGATATGATTCTCTTTGGCCCAGTGCGAAGCTGCCGCCGTCCAGTAGGCCAATTGCAACAAAGCAGAGATTTCTGGTGAGCCATGCTGCTCCCACTCATCAATCTGTTGTTGCCACAAGGCCAGAAATTCACTACGCATAACGCGATGATTCTTACGCCGCTCTGCCGCTTTGCACCAGCCTTCTTTGCGTCGTAGTAGCACCTCTGCGGCATATTCTTCGCGCCACTGCGTCACCTGCTGTGCCGAGATAGCCAGAATCAGGCGACGGTCATGGACAGAATAGGAGAGATCATGACCGGGTATACGAAAGGCACGATACTCCAGTACAGGTAATTTCCCTTCTTTCACCCAACGCTTACGTTCTACACGGGTGCAGCCTAACATCTCTTCCAATTCATTCGGCCCGACGGCAAGCTCTTTGACATACATCCCTAGTAGCCGATGCTGTTCCTGCTCATCCGCTGCGAGCCGTTCTTGTAATAAAGCAAGCAGTGACTCTTTTGTATGCTTCCGCTTAGGCATCAGGCCAAGAAACGTCTGTAGCTGTTTTTTTGCCAGCATATTGCAAATAGTATCAGTCAACATGGGTCGTCCTCCAACGTTTTGTATCTGTAATATAAATACAGCGATGATTGCCAAAAGCGGAAAGCAATTTTCTAATTTCCTATATTTCAATCCATAACTGTTTATTGTAACCTATCACAGACGGAGAAACGTGCTGATAGAGCCGGTTATCATCGGTAGCAGCGTGATTATTCACAAACCCATTCAGACTATATGAAACCCCTGGCGTAGGAGTCCATTGATTAAGTGGTTGTTAAATTTCAAAGAACGATTGTAAAATATAAGAAATTTCGTTCTCAACCACTTGACAAATCGCAACAAAGTCGGGTATATTTTAAGCAGTAGTTACTGACAAATCACAAACTCCTACGTAATAGTCAGTAGCCTGTTTCTAATCCCCAAAGCAAAGAGAGGTGCGTCGATGACACAGCGAACAAAGCAGATTCTTCATGTCCGGTTCGATGGTCGCAGCGAAGAGGTCTCACTTGATGAACTACACCTGACCCGTCAGGCTACCGACGCACAGATTAAAGCGGCCATCACGCGCCACTTTGACCTGCCCGTGCATCATCTCGATGGTCATATTATAGTGCGCGGTAGCCGCGCTGTTGTGATTCACCCGGAAGCAATCTACAGCTAGGAGTGATAAATGGACATTATGAGATATGGAGGTAGTCCTTTCAACCGTATTCAACTTGCCCCCATTGCAAAAAATGTGCGTTTTGATGCGGAACGAATGTACGTTACACTTGTCGATGATCGTGAAATCAGTGTACCTCTTCAGTGGTTTCCAATTCTTTTACACGCAACACCTGAACAACGCAACAATTGGAAATTAGCGCATAACGGGATAGGCATTCGCTGGGAAGATATAGACGAAGATATCTCCGTCAAAGGACTACTTGGTACCTGCGATTAATGCTATCTTCCCCAAATTCTATCAGGCAAACCTTACTCCGCCAGCCAGACCTGTACCGTCTTGTCGAAGCTGGCGGAAGCGATATCCTGGCTATTCGCCGACCAGGCAAGATCGACAATGGTATCCTTATGACCATGATACTCCATCAGCATCGCGCCGTTATTCGGATTCCAGACCTGTACACTCTGGTCATAGCCGCCCGACGCGACATATTTGCCATTGGGCGACCAGGCTACGGCATGGATGTAGCTGGAATGCCCCTTATAGAGAAACAATGTCGCTCCCGTTTG
>JAJZEJ010000233.1:1499-5856 GCA_021828635.1 Chloroflexota bacterium | reverse complement strand
ATGCCGATGCTGGCAACGCTCTTCACCTTCGCGGCACTGGCCTCACTCGGTCTACCAGGGTTAGCCGGTTTCGTAGCGGAGTACATGACGTTTACCGCCAGTTTCAGTGTCTTGCCGGTCATCACCATCATCTCGGTCTTTACCATGATCTTGACGGCAGCCTATCTGCTATGGATGATTAAGCGCGTCTTCTTCGGCACGTTCAATCCCAAGTGGGACTGGCTACCAGATGCGAGTGCGCGTGAGATGATTCCGCTCTATGCCCTGGCGGCTGTGATCATTTTTGTCGGCATAGATCCCGCGCCTTTTATCAGTACGATTACTCCAAGCCTGGGTCATATTATGAGTACGGCTCTGGCATTGGTACATTAAAGAGAGGTACTTCTGTGCCGCCTGACTGACTGCGTAGCAGTAGACGCGACAGCGTCGTTGTCAGGCGGAATAAGGGGATAGGGTAAGGAAATTCTATGGGATTAACAGCAACTGATCTCTACCTGCTCTTACCAGAGTTGAGCCTTGTCGTGCTGGCTCTGGTGGTCATGATGGTAGACCTGTTTGGGCGCAACCGCTTTGTGACGGCGGCGGTGGCTCTGGTTGGTCTGATCGTACCACTGGCTCTGTTGATTGTGCAGGCAACGACCTTAAATTTTGGAGTCGCGCATCATGCCTTCTACGGTATGCTGACGGTTGACCCCTATGCCATCTTCTTTGGCATCCTTTTCGTCATCATCGCTGCCGTCACGATTCTGGCATCGTATGATTATATTGGGAAATACGTTAAGTCCGAGGGCGAGTTTTATACGCTGATTCTCTTCTCCGTCACGGGCATGATGTTCATGGCGAGTACGACCGAGCTGATCTCAATCTATATCTCGCTCGAACTGACCAGTATTCCGCTCTATGTGATGGCCGGCATGATTCGTACCAGCCAGAAATCGGCTGAGGCAGCCGTTAAGTACGTCTTACTGGGCGCGATGTCTTCGGCCATCCTGCTCTACGGCTTCGCGTTACTTTATGGTCTGACCGGCACAACCGACCTGATGGGTATTGCTACCGCTATCAAGACGGGTGTACACAATGGTAATATTCTGCAACTGCTGGCCTGTGTGCTGATCTTAGCGGGTTTTGGCTTCAAGATTTCGGCGGTTCCTTTCCACATGTGGGCTCCCGACATCTATGAGGGCGCACCAACACCGGCTACCGCTTTCTTCTCGGTTGGCTCAAAGGCGGCAGGGTTCGCCGCACTGATCCGTGTCTTCATCGATGGTGGTCTCGGCCAGGTTAATCTAACCTCGCTGGTCGTCATCTTCGCCATCGTCGCGGTGCTGACCATGACGCTCGGCAATCTGGTGGCGGCAGTGCAAACCAACGTGAAACGTATGATGGCCTATTCCAGCATTGCGCAGGCGGGCTATATCCTGGTTGGCTTTATCGTCAGTCTGGCGACGCACAATCCCGCCGGTAATGCGACCGTTCTCTTCTTCATCCTGGTCTATGTCGTGACCAACCTGGGTGCCTTCTCCGGCATCATCGCGCTGGCCGATATGACCGGTGGTGAGCGCATTGAGGACTTTAGGGGGCTATGGCAACGTGCGCCGTTCCTGAGCGTGGGAACCGCGCTGTGTCTGCTTTCTCTGGCTGGTATTCCGCCGGTCGCGGGTTTCTTCAGTAAGATTTTCATCTTCACCGCCGCGTGGGGTCTGGGCCAGAGTACTAATCTGGATTGGCTGGTGATTGTGGCATTGCTCAATAGCATTGTCTCGCTAGTCTACTATGGCCGTGTCGTCAAGGCTATGTTCTTTGACGAGCCGCTCAAGAAGGACCACCTGACCACGCCGATGAGCCTGAATGTCTCGATCACGCTCACCACCCTGGCGTTGCTCGTGATTACGGTGGCGTCCCAGGTTGTGCTGAATCTGGCTAATCCTGCCGCCACCGGCCTGCTGGCCTTCTTGTTAGGCCGTTAGAGATTTTCTTTCTCGTAGGGAACAAAAAACAACGTGTGGCAATTGCCGCACGTTGTTTTTTGTTCCCTGTATTCATTTGTAGCCTTTGAAAAATAGGAATTTATGGTATACTATCTCTAGCTGAATAAGAAAAAAAGGATTATTACTATGTAAATACTAAGGAGATTTCTAATGGCTGTGCAACGTTCCTCTCACGAATATCGCAAGCCGAAAATAGCCATTATTGACGATGAAGATGATGACGGCCAAATTCCCGAATGGGAGATTGAAGCAGCCGGTTTTGTGCCTTTCTATATCGAGCAGCATTTTCAGAATCTAGAAGAGTTGGCTGAATTCATCAAAGCAGAAGCAGTAGGTGCTGTTTGCACTCATCGTTTGTCCAATTATGGTTTCTCCGATTTTTATGGTGCGAAATTGGTTGCGTCTCTCTATGATCTAAAAGTTCCTGCGTTACTGATAACACGCTACGCAGATATAGATAAGCATGTTTCTATTAGAAAATGGCGAACGAAAGTACCTGTACTTCTTAGCTTAGATGAGGTAAATGCTCAAAGTATTAAACGCGGTATGGGAAAGTGTGTTGCTGAGCTAAAGGGAGAAGTACCCTCTTCGAGAAAACCTTATCGCACTCTATTAGCAATAACAAACATCTCTACTGTCGCAAATGAGAGAGTTGTTGATGCAGTTATTCCTGGCTGGAATCCACGTATTGCAGTAAGATTTCCAGTTTCTCTCATCCCTGCCGAATTTCATGAGCTTTTAGCTCCCGATGTCGCATTTTTTGCGCAAATCAATATTGGTGCTGAAAAGGCCGATGACCTATACTTTCGTGATTTTGAACTTGCACCGGAGCCAGATGATAATGATGGGCTTGCCTGAATTGATTGTGTTGGATGTTGGTCATGGAAGTAGTGCTATCCTGCGAGATACACAAGGAACACTTGTAATTGACTGTGGCACAGGTTCGACATTGATTGAGACTCTTCATTATTTACATGTTAAAGAACTACACAGCATCATTATTTCTCATGCTGATGAAGATCACGTAGGTGGACTAATCAATCTTTTAGCCTCTCAAACTATCAAAGTCCAGAATATTTTCCTAAATGCTGACTCTATGAGGAAGACGAGAATTTGGACACAACTTCGTCAAACATTGCAAGAAGCTCGTAAACGTGATAATGTGAAAATCCATGTGGGACTAACAACATTGCAAACAGGGACGATGGGCGTTGGAGAAATTACTATAGAAATTCTCGCTCCAAGTCCAGAAATTGCTATGAGTGGCGTTGGAGGCGAAGATTTGCATGGTAATCGGCTAGATGCCAATACCATGTCTGTAGTTGTTGGTTTGATTCACCACAACCATCGAGTTGCACTATTAGCTGGTGATATTGATGGTACAGGATTGAGGAATATTTTAGAGGAACACAAAAACCTGCACGCTGATGTGTTGGTATTTCCACATCATGGTGGCAGAACTGGTAATATTGATGGAGAACGTTTTGCCCAAATGCTTTGTAGTGTTGTTCAACCTAAATTTATCATCTTCTCCATAGATCGGAATCACCTTGTTAATCCACGGGAAGAGATCATACGTGGTATCCGGTCTGTGATGCTGGATACTCGTATCGCGTGTACTCAACTTTCACGCAGGTGCGCTGCTCAGTTACCTAATACTGATTATGCTCATTTGAACGCTTTACCAGCACGTGGTAAAGAAAGCAATAACTGTTGTGGTGGTACAATATCCTTTGTGTTAGATGGGCAGAATACAGGAAATATACCATTTTTTACTGCCCATCATGCTTTTGTAAAAGGCTATATACCCACCCCTCTTTGCCTACATAGTGTAGTTGAAGAATAGTACAATCGGTATGTTGTACAACATAAGCTATCCCCCAAACATTACATTGTATAATTTGTCACATTATCCCCCAAACCCCAGCACGCTTGTCTCCCCAGGCTGACTACCTACAAAAGTGAAGTATAGGCTCCGCTCCGCCACTATTGGTAGCACAGTACCATTACTAGCGGGCAATGACTGCACGACGAGCGCGTCATCGGTGGCGAGGCCACTGGCCGTTGTATCGCTGGCAGGCACATTTAGGAAGGCGTTGACATTGAGGCGGATTACCCCTTGTGCTGGAATAGTCTCCTGTTGCTGAACAACGCCCTGCCCGATGCCATTGTGCAGAAAGTATGTGACGGCAACCTGTACCGCGCTGTTATTGGGATTCATGATGGTCACATACTCGCTGAATGAACTGCCCACGTGGCCCTCGGCAAAACTATAGGTGGTTGGCAAGCTCTGTACATCACCGGCCATACCCACAACCTCGATGCCGCTCGGCGTCGGTACTAGCGTTGGCGCGGAGAAGAATTGTTGT
>JAJZEJ010000233.1:0-1489 GCA_021828635.1 Chloroflexota bacterium | reverse complement strand
TGCCACTGGGCGTCGGTACCAGAGTTGGTGTGGCGAAAAATTGTTGCCGCTCGACAACGATATCAACGCCATTGCTAACGCTAATCTGCGCCGACACAAGTGGACTGCCATTGCCTACAGCATGATTGACCGATTCGATTACCTGACTTCTCGCTGGTACACTCACGGTGGTTGTGATGGCTCTGCCTGATGCCAGCGTGTAATGAATGGTCACATTGGCCGCAGTGCCGCTATTATTGGCATCAGGGTTCGCCAGAATGAGATTTTCTTGCGCACTACTGCCGTTGCCGCCCGTTGAACCATCGGGGAGATACCAGCTTGTAGCCGATACGACGCCAGGAACACTGCTACCCCCGCTCGCCAGACCAATACCTGGAACATTGGTGCGGAAGTATAATGGGCGCTCGATAGCGATGGGTTGCGTGGCATCAACTTGGAGCAGACATTGTACACCACCGCCAAAAGCGGCGTTGAGCGAGAGGGTGCTGCGCTGTCCCGCCGGTGCGTTTAACGTGACACGTCGCAGTATCTGCCCACCATTTTCACAGGTGATGGTGACGTTGGCGCTGGCCTGTCCTGGAGGATTGAGTAGCGTGAGGAAAGTAGCGTAGCCGGATAGCGTTTCGCTATTGGCGAAGGTGAAATGTTCACCTAGTTGCGTATTGCCCATAAGATCGGAGCCGCCAGGGACATTACCGCCGAAGGTGAAGTACATGGGCCGCTCAGCCACGATAGGGATGTCCGAGTTGACAATCAGTGAGACATCCAGACCCGTATATGAGAGCCGATCTACATGCAACACGAGATTGACATTGACCGTCGTGCGCGTGCCAGGATTGAGCGTGAGGTTCTGTACACTACCACCCTGACCGCGTAAGAGATAGTCGATGCTGACATGCGCAATATGGTTCGCATCAGGATTTTCTAACGTCACATACTCCTGAAAACCGTTGCCTAGATGACCCTCAGCGAAGTACCAGCGTGTACTTCCTGGTACAGTGCGTGTGCTTGAGAGGGCCGCAACCGCCGTAGCGAAGTTCTGTGCGTTATAGCTACCGATGCCTGTCACCATATCATAGCCGCTTCCAGCATTATAGTAGAGGTTCGAGCCGCTGGTAATATCATGGAAGGCTTGATTGTAGCTACTACTGTTGAGCAAGGTGTAGAGCGTGGGGTTGAGAAAGCCCAGATTGTTGCTACCATGTGCCAGTAAGTATTGGTTAGTCAGTACGACCAGCGCGGCCCACATCGGCGTGGCGGCGCTGGTACCACCTACGCTGATAAAGGGCGTTGCAGGCAGACAGCCAGCCGCGCTGATCGTGCAATACACAGGATAGCCAACGTTGGGGTCGGCGTTGAGCGCGACATCCGGCACTTCACGGCAATAGCTACCCGTTGCTGCCTGACATGGTGTACCGCTACTAGCTGACGAAATAACACCAGGACCATGTTGATACGCTGGCATTGTCCAGAGTTGACTGATACCACC
>JAJZEJ010000291.1 GCA_021828635.1 Chloroflexota bacterium | reverse complement strand
GACCGCGTAGCCACTGCTCTCTAACCAGGGACGCAAGAGGCGTAACTGTGTCGAGCGTCCTACACCATCGGTCCCTTCAATCACAATCAGCCGCCCCGGCAGAAGCTCTTTGCGCTCTTTAAGATGGATGGCATCAATACCATAGAATTCTAATTCCGTCATACGATACCTCTATTTAAGACCTGATAATAGTATTATTGGTTTTGCCAGCAATAGTCTCAAGATCGGCATCGCCATGCTCTGGCTCAACTTTGGGGGGGCGTAGGCGACGTACACCTTGCAAGTAGGGGCTGACCAGCTTACGCATGCGGCGTTGCTGTTCGGGTATAGGTTGCGTGGCGTCCATCACGGTCAAACCAAACTCCCGTACCATCGACTCATACTCGCGCACAATCCGCTTTTGGAAGAGTTTGAAGCTCTCAAAAGGGTCGCTGCTCAAACCCAGGTCCATGCCAGCTTCGTAATATTTCAGTTCGGTGCGTCCGGTGAGAATGCGATTCAGCGAGACATCAAGTGGCACGCGATAATAGAAAGCCAGCGTGGGTTTGACGGCGAATTGGTAGAGTTCGCGCACCCAACGTCGGTCCACGTTACGTGCGACATCGCGGGCAAAGGCAGTGTAGATATAGCGGTCAGCCAGCACAATCGCGCCAGCTTTGAGCGGAGGGATAATATCATGCTCAGTGCGGTCCGCGAAATCGGTGGCATGAATGAGGCTAAACGTCGTGGGCGTGAGCAGCTGCTTCTTCTTGCCGCGACTGGTGGTTTTCTTGACCAATGGTGACGAGTTCCATTCACTGAAAAAGACGGTATAACCCTCGCTAATCAACCACTGGCGCAATAAAGCAATCTGTGTACTCTTACCTGAGCCATCGACTCCCTCTACGACAAAGAGTCGTCCAGGATACTGATGTTGTCCATATGTTTCCATAACACGCATCCTTTGCATCCCTCATATTTTGCATTCCTCATCACCACATATAGCACATACCAAAAACGAAAAATCGAGATATGCCATATAAGCAAGGGAAGATATATGTATGAGTATGCTCAACAACCGCCGGATTGTCAAGAGCCATATGCATCTCACAACCGCCCAATGTATTCCTTGACCTTCTCGGCGGCATCGCGGGTCATGCCATCCAGGGCGGCCAGTTCATCAACGCTAGCGGTGCTGATAGCGCGGACGGAGCCGAAATGCTTTAGTAGAGCCTGTTTGCGCTTGGGGCCAATGCCGGGAATCTCGTCCAGCACGGACTTGAAGGTGCGATCTGAGCGCAATTTGCGGTGATAGGTGATACCGAAACGGTGTGCCTCGTCGCGGATGCGTTGCACGAGATACAAACCTTGTGACGTGCGCGGCAACATAATTGGCTCAGGCGAACCAGGAATGAAAATCTCCTCGTTCTCCTTCGCCAAGCCAACCGTTGGAATATCCAACTGTAGCTCTTGCATGACCTCCATTGCAGCACTAAGTTGGCCCTTGCCACCATCAATAATCACCAGATCAGGTAAGCGCCAGTCATGGGCCAACTCAACGCCGCTCTGCTCAATCTGCTCCGTCGCTACTACGCCCTCTTCATCTAGAGGATCGGTGCTAACCTGTGCATTGTTGCCATCAGCTTGCGCATTGGTTCTGCGAAAACGGCGGCGTAGCACCTCTTGATGGCTGGCAAAGTCGTTCGGCCCCTCAACGGTCTTGATCTTGAAGCGACGATACTCGCTGTTCTTAGGCTTGCCGCCCTCAAAGACCACCATCGCGCCGACCGAATTGGTACCCTGCGTGTTGGAGATATCGTAGCACTCGATGCGCTGCGGCGGCGTAACCAGATTGAGCGCCTCCTGTATCTCTTCCAACGCCATCTGCGTCTTCTGGCTATCCGTTAGCCACTTAATACGTTGCTGCTCCAGAACCTGCTGTGCGTTCTGCTGAACCATTTCCACCAGTCGCACCTTGTCACCACGTTTCGGCACACTAATCGTTACGACGGAGCTAGCCGATGAAGGTGCCGTCTGCTTACGGCGTTCGCGCAACCAGTTTTGCATGATGGTGCGATCATCCGGCTCAACCTCGACGATAATCTCACTCGGCACATGCGGAGAATTTTCATAGAATTGCTGCATGAATGAGGCCATCACCTCGCCGGGCGCACTCTCGCGGGTGCCTTGCAGGATGAAATATTCGCGCCCCACCAGTTTGCCGCTGCGGAAGAAAAAGACTTGCGCACAGGTCTCATCATCACCACTCGCCAGCGCGATCACATCCTGGTCGTCCTGGCCCTCGGTATTGATAATGCGCTGCTTCTCCAGAATGCTCTCCACGGCCTTCACGCGGTCACGGATACGCGCCGCCTCCTCGAAATTGAGGTTTTCAGCCGCTTGCTCCATCTTCTTATGCAATTCTTTCAATACCTCATCGTGCTTGCCTTCAAGAAACAAGATGACCTGCTGAATAACGGCATCGTACTCCTCACGCGAGGCATAGGCCACACAGGGCGCAATACAACGATGAATGTAATATTGCGTGCAGGGACGCGCCAGCAATTTTTGTTTCCAGCCCACAGGCGGCCCTCCCTTATCACCCACACGTGGCGCGGCCCAGTTTGAGGCATCATAACGGCACGTGCGGAAGGCAAAGAGCTTGTTGAGCAGGTCAAGCGTGGCATCGACCGCGCCGGAGTTGGTATAGGGGCCAAAATAACGGTTGCCATCGCGCTGATAGTTGCGCACGCGATAGACATGGGGGAAATCTTCGGTCAACGCGACCTTGATATAGGGATAGCTTTTATCGTCACGCAACAACACATTATATTTCGGGCGATATTGCTTAATATAGTTGCTTTCAAGCACCAACGCCTCAACCTCGTTGCGCACGACCAGAAACTCAATATCCTCGATTTTCGCCACCATACTGCGATTCTTGGGACTCAAATCGGTCGATTCTTGAAAATACGAGCGCACGCGATTATACAGCGAGATAGCTTTGCCCACATAGATTACCGTACCCGCGCCATCCTTCATCAAGTAGATACCGGGCTGATGTGGCAACGAATTTAATACAGCTTGAATTTTCTCGTTCATAGAGTTTTTACATCTCTCGGCTATCGTAAGTCTCAAAGCTTTCTTTCACCGTTGTGCGCCGGTAAAATGCTGCAACCGGAATTTTTACGCCAATGCTCGCCAGCTCTACCACGTCACCTAAGCTGTAGGCATGGTAGGCTGTCCAACCACGCTCTGTGCAACGAAAGACTTCCACCGTCTGATGATCGGTCGCCGCCAGTACATATTCTTCCAGCGTAGAACACTGACGATAATAGGCAAACTTGCGCCCACGGTCATAACCTTCCGTAGGATTAGAGATAACCTCCACAATCACACGTGGCGAGTGTATCGTCGTGACCTCGCCCTGATCGCTCTCGTCACATGTCACCGTTACATCGGGAAAGACATAGCGCGATTCCGATAGATGCACGCTCAGGTCTGAATTATATACAACACAAGGACCATCGCCCAGAGCATCTTCAAGCTGCCTAACCGCATTTGTGCTAATGCGTGCATGATTGGCAGTGCCGCCCGCCATCAAATAAACCTGACCGTCCAAATATTCGTATTTCGCATCTGGATTCTTGCGCATCAACTCGAAATATTCATCCAATGTCATTGAGTGTGGTTCTCTTTGCGCAACCATCGTGACCTCCTGGTAAAGCACCTATACAGCCTCTATCATACACCATCGATCAACATGCATGGGCGCAGTCAAGCAGTCAAATGACCCCTACCATTTCGCCGTCCCTGATGATATACTGATAGTGAAATAGAAAATAGAGTGAGAGCCGCGCCCACTGTTTGGCGCGGCTCTCCTGTGAACATTTGGTTTTTCGTTATGTAAAGCTGTGCTTTACAGTGTTTGTGCTGAGAAGCAACGATGCTTCACAAGGCAATGTGGCGTGCCGGACCAATGTTGGTCGGTACCGAGGAGGTCTTTTTTTATGGCTATCGATGTCATCAACCCATATCAGATGGCAATCGCGCAGTTCGACGAGGCGGCGGAACGTCTCGGCCTTTCGCAAGCAATGCGAGCCATCTTACGCAAACCCAAACGCGAATTGATTGTGAATTTCCCTGTTCGCATGGACGATGGCACGGTTGAGATGTTTACTGGCTACCGTGTACAGCATAACATCAATCGTGGTCCCGCTAAAGGTGGCATTCGTTTCAGCCCAGAGGTCTCGCTGGACGAGGTGCGGGCGCTGGCAATGTGGATGACCTGGAAATGCGCGGTCGTGGGTATTCCCTTTGGCGGTGCGAAAGGCGGCGTCATCTGCGATCCCCACACCATGTCTCGTGCTGAACTTGAACGCATGACGCGCCGTTACGCAACCGAAATCTCGCTCCTCATTGGTCCCAATAGTGACATTCCCGCACCCGATATGAACACCAATCCTCAGATCATGAGTTGGATTATGGATACCTATTCCATGCATGTCGGCTACTCCGTACCTGCCGTGATTACTGGCAAGCCACTGGCGATTGGCGGCAGCGAAGGCCGTCTGGAAGCCACGGCACGGGGCGTGCAGGTTGTCACACGGGCGGCGTTACGCGATCTGAATATGCAACCACAAGATTGCGCGGTCGTGATTCAAGGTTTCGGCAATGTCGGTAGCGTCTCGGCACGCCTGTTGAGCGAATTAGGCTGCAAGGTTGTGGGTTTAAGTGATATTAACGGTGGAATCTATAACCGCGATGGCATCAACGTGATGACCGCGCTGCGCTACTCGCGTGAGCATGGCAATCTGGCGGGTATGCCTGGCACCGAGAACGTGACGAACGCTGATCTACTGGAATTGCCTTGCGATGTGCTGGTACCGGCAGCACTGGAAAATCAGATCACGGGCCGCAACGCCGCGCGTATTAAAGCACGCCTGCTCATTGAGGCTGCTAATGGACCGACAACGCCGGATGCCGACCATATTCTCAATCAGCGTGGCATCACTGTCGTTCCCGACATTCTGGCGAATGCGGGCGGCGTGACCGTCAGCTACTTTGAATGGGTGCAAGACCTGCAACGCTTCTTCTGGGCCGAAGATGAGATCAATCATCGCCTGGAAAGTATCATGTCGCGCTCCTATCAGGCTGTTAAGCAGAAGGCCGAGGAGCAGCAGACCAGCTTGCGCCTGGGAGCCTACCTGCTAGCCGTTGCCAGGGTAGCCGAAGCCACCGAAATGCGTGGTGTCTACCCGTAAACCTTTTAAGATGATTTTGATGGTCGGTGTAGTACTTTGTCAAACTTCATTCGGACCTTTTTGGACATGTCAAAACAGTCCGAGAAGTCGTCTCGGCGCGATACAAAAGTCTCAAATGAAGTTTGACAAAGCAGTAGTGACCGATGTATCGCGTCCGCATAGGCGTCAAGTTAGTGAGCAAGTCATTCCTCCTCCTCAGCAACGACGGTAGTGGCTACCCCATGAGCATCCAGGGTATCTCGGTAGATTGCATGAGTAATTATTGCTACCAGTGCAGGGCAGCAAGGTTATCAAAGCCTTCCTGCTCAGATGCGTCGATGGTGTACTAATAGAGATTTCAAGCCGCGCCAAACACGCCGCGATTGAGAATGCCATTGGTATCCCATTGTTGCTTGAGACGACGCATCATCGCTAGTCCTTGCGGTTCGTAGCCCCAGCATTCAAGCTGGCCGCGCAGTGTTGGCGGCATCGCCATCACCAGCGCGTATCCCTGCATCGCTAGGGCAGGCTTGCACAACGCCTGGAGCCACGCACGCACATCATTTTTATCCTCACCGTTGTGCATCGCATACAGCAGACCACT
>JAJZEJ010000523.1 GCA_021828635.1 Chloroflexota bacterium | reverse complement strand
AAGGATCCTCGCAGGGTTTGGCATGAAAGCGTACCAGAAGATAGCGCGGAGATTCGCCAGGAAGAGGCACGGACGTTTCGCTACGCCATCGGCAAACTCAATGATTTCCTACAGTGGTTCATCACAGTGCTGGAAATCATCTTGACTATTCGTTTTGTCCTAAAATTGATTGGGGCCGATCCCCTCAATCTGTTTGCGGGCTTCTTGTATGCATTGACAGACATCATTCTGTTTCCATTTAATTCAATTGTACATACGCCCTCAATTCACACAAACCAAGCATTTGAGTGGTCTACGCTGATTGCAATGGTCATTTACTGGCTGGTTTTCTGGGCCATTCGTCGCTTCTTGCGCATTCTCATCACTGGCCCAGAGGATGCAAGCGCAACATAAAATGCATGGACCGATCAATCGGTCCATGCGCATTCATTTATATGCCACTACGCCGAACGCCTCTGGCCGCTTGACTATACGTATAAAACCAGCTTCTTGCAGACGACGCAAGGCACCACGTGTCACCGTACCACCGGATTTGCTGTTCAGGTCGCCGATATAGTGGAAGAGCCGTCCGCCACGCTTGAGGATACGGTACAACTCGCGGTAGAATTGGCCGGAGTAGAGTTCACCCGCCAGACTGAAAACGGGCGGATCGTGGATGATGCGCGTGAAATAGTTGTCCTCGAAGCTTGGTACAACCTCAAAGGCGTCGCCCATGAGCTGTTTGATCTTGGGATTGATGAAGAGATCACGTGACCAGGGATTATTGCAAGCAATCTCTTGCGCACCGGGGTCAAGCTCAATCGTCATCACCTCGTCAGCGGTTTTGGCGGCCTCGATAGCGGTATAGCCCAGACCCGTCGCCGTATCCAGCACGCGCCCCGTGATGGGGGTGATAGTAGCAATTTTCTTGAGCGTATCCTGCATGGGGTCGATAGCGACGATGCGGTGCATGGTAAAACCGGCGATCAGCATCGTTGGCGTGCGCTTCGTGGGCAACAGGCTACACATGCGGTTCGTTGCCTCAGAAAAGATCTGAATGGCGTGTATCTCGCCATCCTGCACTACAAAGCAATGCATCTCATCGTTTCCAATGCGCTCAACATCGACCCAACGCACCACTTCACCTTGTGGAAATGTCACACTCTCATGCGTCAAGCTCACAGACACAGTAGAGATGCCCAGGTCTGGCGAAACCTCTGCCGTAACCTCGCCAGACCTGCGTGCGGTTAGTAATGCTTGTGCCTGGATATAAGAGAGAACGATGGGATATGACACAATGCTTGCTCCTTGCCTATCAATGTCTTGCCATCATAGCATGAGCGTATGCTACGCGAAAACGGAAATTTAGCCTATCTGCTCCATAACATGCTCAAACCACTCGTCACCAAATTTCAATTTGCCGTAGAGCAGCAGATTGGGTTCGCCGGTCGCGGAGATGGTGCCGTGGTGTTGCATAATGAAGTCGTGCAGGCTTGCGGGGGTAACATAGAGGGAGTGCAGGTGCTTGATCTCTCGATCCTCTGGTTCGCGTCGCCGTACCTCGTCGAGCGTAATATGCAATTGCGTCAAAAAGCATAATTCGCCATGCGGAGTCGCTACATCGTAGACAGCTCCCAGGCAATATTGCGCACTGATATCTTCTAACTGTACGCCCGTCTCCTCGCGTATCTCGCGGCGCATGGCACTAAAAGGGTCGGGCTGCTCAGCCGTCTCCGCCATATCCAGGCCGCGCTCGAAGAAGCCGCCGATGACGTGATAGCGTCCCACGTAGACATCGACACCCTCACGTTTATCGAGCAGGATGTGACCATCGCTGGTCTCAACAACGGAGCAGACGCTGAGCGCATTACCAAGCTCTGAGCGAAGATGTACATGCGCGAAGACTGGTTCGCGGGTGGTGACATATTCTTTATAGGTGGTATCACCCAGCAACAAATGCAGTGTGTCATCGGGCTGTGCGCTAACCTCGATCAAACGAAAAAGCGGCGACTCGAAAAGCAGCGTCTTATTCGCCCGTGCCAGCGCCAACTTCTGCTCCCACACTTCATCCATCCAGGCTACGATTTCCGGCGTTTTCGGCATCGTCAAAGTCGGGTCATAGGTGATTATAACTTGCTCAGGGCGATAGAGACCCTGAGCCAGTATTTCAAATTCCAGCATACAATTTCTTCATCATTCCCATTCGATAGTCGCGGGCGGCTTCGAGGTGATGTCATAAACGACACGATTGACCGCCGCGACTTCGTTAACGATGCGGTTAGCAATACGCCCTAGCAGCTCATAGGGCAGACGCGCCCAATCGGCGGTCATAAAATCGCCCGTGGTGACGGCGCGTACCGCGACGACATTGGCATAGGTGCGCCCATCGCCCATCACACCTACGCTCTGAATGGGCGTTAAAACAGCGAATGCCTGTCCCGTCTCGCGGTAGAGATCGGCACGCCGCAACTCTTCGATCACGATACTATCGGCGGCACGTAATGTATCCAGGCGCTCTTTTGTAACCGCGCCGATGATGCGAATTGCCAGACCGGGACCGGGGAAGGGATGTCGCCAGACCCACTCTTCGGGCAGACCGAGCGCCTGACCAATCTCGCGCACCTCATCTTTGAAAAGTGTGCGTAGCGGCTCAACTAGCTTAAACTCCATCTGCTCCGGCAGGCCACCAACGTTATGATGTGTCTTGATGCGTGTCGCGGTCGCGGCGGTATCGTGGCTCGTGCTTTCAATCACATCGGGATAGAGCGTTCCCTGCGCCAGAAAAGCGATTGGGCCACCCTGCTCCTCTAGTTTTTCCGCCTCTTGTTCAAAAACACGGATAAACTCTTCGCCAATGATCTTACGCTTCTGCTCCGGGTCGATCACATCGGCCAGACGCGAGAGAAATCGCTCGCTGGCATCGGCCACTACCAGGGGAATGTGCATATGGTTACTGAACATCTCAACTACTTGCTCGCGTTCGCCCGCCCGCAGACAACCCGTATCGACAAAAACACAGGTAAGCTGGTCGCCAATCGCGCGATGAATGAGTAGGGCCGCCACGGCTGAATCGACGCCGCCAGAGAGACCACAGATGACGCGCTGCTGACCAACACGCTGACGAATCTGCGCCACGGACTCTTCGATCACTGAATTGGCCGTCCAGGCTGGTGTGCAGCCACAGACGCGGAAGAGGAAGTTGCGAAGAATGTCTTTGCCCTGTGGCGTGTGCGTCACCTCTGGATGGAACTGCAAGCCGATCAGACCGTCCGCATTGGCGATGGCCGCGACAGGATTGCTCTCGGTAGTCGCTAGCACGCGAAAACCTTCAGGGAGTTGAGCCACGCTATCGCCGTGACTCATCCAGACGGGTATGCGCGGCGTTAGCATTGCCGATGGTGTGTCAAGATGCTCGGTCTGCGCGGGTGAGATACCAATACCTTCAAAAATGCGGAAGCTCTGCTCATCTTGTGGGGTGCGCGGCAGGAGTTCGATAGTGGCGGGGCCATACTCGCGTCGCCCATGCGAGAGCGCCACGTGTCCACCAAGCTTTGAAGCCATTAATTGCATTCCATAACAGATGCCTAAAATTGGTAGCCCGCTCTTGAGAATTGCCGGGTCACATGTGGGAGCATTGTCGTCATAGACGCTAGAAGGGCCACCGGAGAAGATAAAACCTTTAATCTCTAGATGTTGATTTTGTTGTAATTGCTCAAGTGTCGTTGTTGCTGGCACCAGTTCGCTATAGACATGACATTCGCGCACGCGCCGGGTAATCAGCCGACTATACTGTGAACCATAATCTATTACGATGATCGCCTGTCGGCGCTCCATAGCTTGCATGGACTTTTCTATTAGCTCCCTTTTCACGGGGGCGTGATAAATCACGCCCCTACATTGTTTAGGCGCACATGCCTCTTACACGCGCGGGCCACCCGCGACATAGATGATCTGGCCGTTGACGAAACCTGCCTCTTCGGAGGTGAGGAAGCAGATGGTGTTGGCAATATCACGCGGCTGCCCGACGCGCCGCACAGGAATGGTCTTGGATGCCATCTCAATGACGGCATCAGGATCATGCCCTTGCCGACGGGCGGTCGCACGGGTCATCTCGGTATCAATGAAGCCGGGTGCAACGGCATTGGCGGTGATGCCGAACGGTCCCAACTCGATAGCCAGGGTGCGCGTCAGACCTTGCAAACCGGCCTTCGCGGTCGAATAGTTGCTCTGGCCGCGATTGCCCAGCGCCGAGGTCGAGGAGAGCGAGACAATGCGCCCATAGCGTTGCTTGACCATGTGGGCCTGCGCGGCGCGACTACAGAGGAACGCACCCTTGAGATGCACGTTCATCACGGTATCCCAATCGTCGTCAGACATCTTGAAAAGCAAGTTATCGCGCAAGACGCCCGCGTTATTGACCAGAATATCCAGTTGACCAAAGTGGCTGGCCGTCTGGTCAATGGCATCCTGCACCATTGCCGCATCGGCAACATTACATTTTACCACCAGGGCTTGCGACCCAAGACGCTCAATTTCAGCGGCTACCTCTTTGCAGCCCTCGATATCGATATCAGCCAGGGTGATACGCGCACCCTCTTCTGCTAAACGCACGGCAGTAGCGGCTCCGATGCCTCTACCTGCTCCTGTGACGAACGCAACTCGTCCTTCATGTCGTCCCAAGTGTTTGCTCCTTCTTTCTCAGAACAGCAAAATATTACCAAACATTGGTACTTGAGTATATCACATGAGGAAATATTTGCTCTGGGAAAACTCGTGATACAATAAACACCGGTAGTCTCCACATACGATAAGAATTGGAGTTGCATCATACATGAGTACGACACCCACGGGGCGACCACGCCCGTTTGTTTTGATGATTATGGATGGCTGGGGCATCAATCCACGCAAAGAGGGCAACGCTATCGCCCTGGCCCGCACGCCTCATCTGAATGAGTTAGCGCGTAAATGGCCGCATACAGCCGTCAAAACCTCCGGCGCGGCAGTCGGACTGCCGGATGGTCAGATGGGCAATTCGGAGGTCGGACACCAGAATATTGGCGCGGGCAAGCGCGTTTTGCAGGATTACACCCGCGTCAGCGAATCGATCCGCGATGGCTCGTTCTTCCATAATCCGGCGCTCCTCAAGGCTATCGAGCATGTCAAGCGCAACCAGTCACAACTGCATATCTGCGGTCTGCTCGGCAACGGCGGTGTGCATGCCCACGAGACACATCTTGAGGCGCTACTGACACTGGCACAGAAGCACGAGCTTGAGCGCGTTTATATCCACGCTTTCACCGATGGACGCGACAGCTCACCCACGGGCGGCGTCGAGTTCATGCGCCATCTGGAGGCACGCGCGAAAGAGATCGGCGGCAACCATCCTGCAAAGGTGGCGACGGTGAGCGGACGCTACTACGCGATGGATCGCGACAATCGTTGGGAGCGCACGGGCCGCACCTATTTTGCTATGACGAAGGCCGAGGGACTACGCGCCCCATCGGCCATTGCCGCTATCCAGCAGTCATATGACAAAAAAGTTACCGACGAATTTATTGAACCAACGGTTATTCTGGAAGACAACTCTCCCGTCGCCCTCGTCAAAGCTGGAGATGCTGTCATTCACTACAATTTTCGGCCTGACCGCGCCCGCCAGCTTAGCAAAGCTTTTGTGTTGTCAGAGATGCCGCCACAAGCCGAAGGCAAATTTGAGCGTGGCCCACGCATCGCTGATCTGCAATTCGTGATGATGACCGAGTACGAGCCGGGATTGGATGCCGTCGTGGCCTATCGCGCCGATGAGGTGGAGATGCCATTAGCGCGTGTGATCTCAGATCAGGGTTTGCGTCAG
>JAJZEJ010000348.1 GCA_021828635.1 Chloroflexota bacterium | reverse complement strand
TGCACAGGGCAATATCTATGTCGCTGACGAATGTGGTGGCGCTGTCTGGCGCATTGCACCCGATGGTACCAAAACGCGCTACGGTGGTTTTGGTATGCCGGATGATGTCGTGCTGGATCAGCATGGGAACGCGCTGGTGATTGATCTGCAAAGCGCTACTCATGCTCTGGTGCGTATGAATCTGGCGACCGGCCAGCATACTGTTCTGGCGAGCCAGGGTCTGATTGAGCCGCAGGGACTGCTCATCGATGCACATGGTACTATATTTGTATCGGATGACTACGCAAATATTATCATGGAGTACAAACCTGTATGAGTAAACTTACCTCAATGACTGAGGCAATTGTCCGCTACGTACCCGATGGCGCGTCCGTTGCCATGAGTCTGGCACTGGAGCCGCTCATTCCCTACGCCGCCGCTCACGAGATCATTCGCCAGCAACGGCGTGACCTGACGTTGATTGCCCCTATTTCGGATATTCTCTTCGACCAGTTGATTGGCGCTGGCTGTGTTGCGAAAGTCACAGCGGCCTGGGTTGGCAATGTTAGCGAGGGGCTTGGTCATTGCTATCGGCGTGCCGTTGAGAAGGGTGTGCCGCATTTTGTCACCGTCGAGGAACACAGCAATTACAGCATCGCGCTGGCCCTGCTAGCTGCCGCGCACGATGTACCCTACATGCTGACGCGCTCCCTGTTGGGTAGCGATCTTATCAGGCAAAACCCCACTTTTCGTGTGCTAAATGATGATGCTGGTATACCAATCTTGCGTGTACCGGCGGTGCGCCCTGATGTGACCATCGTGCATGTGCAGCGCAGCGATGAGGAGGGCAACGCCCACGCCTGGGGCAACCTGGGTCTGTGCGAAGAGGCTTTTCTGGCTGCCCGCGACGTGATTATCGTCGCCGAGGAGATTGTGCCGCGTGATGTGATTGTTAGCGACCCGAACCGCGTACTTGGCCCTTGCTTCAAAGTGCGAGCGGTCGTGCATGAGCCATATGGAGCGCACCCCTCGGCTGTGCAGGGCTACTACAACCGCGATCATCAGTTCTTCCACGAGTACCATATACAGACGCGCACACAAGAGGGCTTTGCGCAATGGCTAGATCAATGGGTACTCTCGGTTCCTAGCCGCACCGTCTATCTTGAGAAAGTGGGTCAGTCGCGTATGCAGGGCTTGGCGCTCAAAGAGCATCGCTACGCTGCGCCGGTTGATTATGGCTATTAAAGGAGATGAGTATGCAGCGTATAGATTACACGCCACGCGAACTGATGGTGGTCTGCGCGGCACGGCAGATTCAGGATGGCGAAAATGTCTTTGTGGGGATGCGCCTGCCCATTATCGCCTTCGCGCTGGCAAAACGCACCCACGCACCCAATAGTATCGGCCTTTTCGAGACAGGTATTGTACGTGACGCACCCTCCAAAGAACTGCTCTACACAATGGGTGACGCGCCCAATATCACCGACGCACTATGGACGACACGCACCGTCAATCTGATGGGTTTGATGGCAAGCGGCGAAATTCATCTGGGCTTTATTGGTGGAGCGGAGATCGACCGCTTTGGCAACCTGAATACATCAATGATTGGCAACTGGGTGAATGGGCAACCTCCCAAAGTGCGTCTTCCTGGCAGTGGCGGCGGTGCGGATATCGCCTCGCTGTCACAACGGTTGGCGATCATTATGCCACATGAGAAACATCGTTTTCGTGAAAAGGTGGATTACATCACCAGCCCCGGCTACGGTTATCCCGATGAGCATGGTTCAGCCGGTCAAGCGTGGCGCAGGCGTGTAGGCTTGCCGCGTGGTGGTCCAGCCGCGCTCATCACCACGCTAGCTGTCTTCACCTTCGAGTCTGAAAGCGGTGAGGCACTGCTGCAATCCTACCACCCCGGTAGTAGCATCGAGGAGGTGCAGGAGCAGACCGGCTGGCCGCTCCGTCTAGCTCCTAACTGCGCCGAAACCGTTCCGCCCAGTGCAGAAGAACTGCGCCTGATTCGTGAATGCGATCCCGATGGCGTGTGGACGAAGTAGGTATGTAGAAAAACAAGCAATAAGCAAAACGCTTATTGCTTGCCCTCAATGATTCTCAGAGCTTCTTCCCGGCTAAGTATGCAAGCTACCATGTCAATAAACTGCTGTGTTGTTTCAAAACCAAGTTGCCGGGCCATCAGGCTAATGCGACTGGCGCTGAGCGTATGTTTAGCACCTTTAGAGATGCGTGTTACAGAAACTTGTCTTCCTTGCTCGTTGTAAATAACATATCGCCAATCTACACTGTCGCGGCGTTCTGCTTTCATCTTGCCTTTTAATGCCCTGTCCACTTTATCAGAATTCAACGTTGCCATGTGGCTTATGCTACCTTGATAAGTGTTCGCAGATAGTGTAGTTGAGCTTGTAATCGTGGGCCTAGCTGCTCTTCATCGGCTGAAAGCAAGTCTAGTTCTTCTGCAAGAACACGCTTAAATTCAGTGATCGCAGCAGGCAGAGTCGATGCAGAGGCGTGTAAAGCATATTTTGTTTCGCTAACGAGAATCTCACCATCATCATGCTCGACACGGATAACGATTGAATGCGTGAGTTCTCTGCCATCTGGTAATGAGCCACCAATCGTGATAAAAGTTGGTTGCGAAGTAATCGACATATAACCACTATCCCCCTTTGTCCCTATCTCAAAGAATATAGATGACGCCATTGCTACATCAAGCATAGCACAAAATCGACATTTGTCAAGCAGAGTTTTCCTCATATTATTGTGTAATGGCTTCCCTCAAATATGCAATCATTATCTAGTATAGGGCGCAGTTTGTGGCTTTTACAAGCATAGAGAGTGCAGCAAGAGGCGTTGTCTGCGTTAGAGTTGTAAAGTACATTCTCCATGCTTCTTCTCGTGCCGCTTACAGGCACGTATCACACCTATCGACAAACGATCACTCTATCGAAAAAAATGCGTATGGAAAAAGTGCATCTCTCTACTACCAGAAAGAAATTGAAAATACATTTTATGCTAGATTGTAAGAAGAAAATTTGATAAATGAATGATGTTGACCTTGACTTCTATTGCAGTATCGGGTACATTCAGTGACGTAAGCGGAAACCTCGCACGTGAGATTTCCGGGGACGTTAAAAGTCGAACAACACAGAACACCAACAGGAAAAGGAGTTTTCCAACAATGGCTAATGTCTATAACCATGCTTTTGAACTCACTGATGATGAACTAACAGCGGTAAGTGGTACAGGTGGATTAGGTGGACTTGGGATTGGTGGATGTAGTGTTTGTGGGGCGGCGAGTGTTCCGACTGTAGCTATTCCGGTGGCGATTAGCATTCCTCAGACAAGTTGCGCGGCTTCTACTCCGAGTGGTCCTTACATTAATGCGACAACCAATTCGACGAATTCGAGCTATTCCTACAATGTGGGCCTCCAGAACAGCAACGTGACCAAGAGTTCGGCGTTTACGATGATTAACTAACAGGAAGCAAGTATATCCATAAACAAGGAGATCACAACCATGACGAATTATGCTTTTGAACTCACCGACGAGGAATTGACGACTGTAAGTGGAACACAAGGTCTGGGTGGTTTAGGGGTAGGTGGATATGGTCTTGGTGGAGCAGATTTAGGCGGCCTCGGTGGCGCTGGCCTCGGTGTTGGCGGCTTTGGTGGCGGTCTCGGCGGAGTGGGTCTAGGTGGTTTTGGCGCTGGCCTCGGTGGTTTTGGTGTAGGTGGCTGCGGCAGTATCGGTGGTCTAGGGACCAGTGGCCCCTATATCAGTGCGAATACCAATTCCGTTAGCAACAGCCTCTCCTACAACACCAGTCTCAGTAGAAGCAACGCCACTAACAACAGCGCGTTCACGATGATTAACTAATGAAGATGTGAAGGAAAAGGCGTATTGCAAGAAAGTGAGCTATAGGAGAATGACACGTGATGATGCTGTTGTGAGTATGCTGGCACTGAGCGACGAAGACCTGAGTAGCGTTCTCGGTGGTGGTGGCGCGGCAGGTCTGGGAGGCTGTAGTACCTGTGGTGGGGCAGCCTTCACCGGCGTGGTTGGTTTCAATCTCGGCCCCGTGATTGCCCAACTGAACAACCAGGTTGGCGCGAACATCGGCATGAATATGAACCTCTCCATTCGTCCGTCGGCCAGTACCAACGCCCTGGTGCAGATCAACTAGGCACACTGAGCTAAAAAAGCGATAGATCAGAGCGGCCCCCTCCAGTTCACATTGCTGGAGGAGGCCGATTTTTTTGGCTCCTGAACGTCAAAAAGTTCCCTGGTTATCCGCTACAATCATCTGTTCACATTTTTCTTGCTGAAATGGCGTATTCAAAAAGTTCCTTTTTTGAGGAGCGTTTTCGTATAACGCTGATAGTGATGTCAGTAAAACCTGCTGCCTCAAAAAGCGCGGCAAAAATTGTATCAACAGGTAATAAAACATTATAGAACTTCGAGTTCCCTACAATATAGCAGACATTACCACCAAGTCTAACGACTTTGAAGAGTTCGTGGACATGTTTGACCATGTCGTGAAAATACTTATGGACATACCTGGAAAGTATCGGACTATGATCTGCTATTTTCTCCAAGATAACGCTAAACTCGTTAAATGGTATCTCTATATCGGTATCCGGTTCCCACTTTGTTAAATTACTGGTTGCGCATCCCCACGTCCCACCGATTGCTTGCCAATCAAGCTCTCCTGCTTGTCTGGCATTATCAAGATAGCCTAGCCAGTACATATAAGGGCGTAATTCGCGTATATAGCTCATCCTATTTGGATAGGGAGGGGAAGTAAAAACACAAGAATAATAGTTTTTTTGCAGTGTTGTGGTAAGTTTACGTGCGTCACATAAGTAAAAGTGAGGAGATGTACTGATTGGCGAAGAGGCTGATAATATGATATGGTGAACAGCCTGCTGCCATTTCTCCGCGATGGTATTCTCAGATTCATCTAGAAGCGGTAACATAAGATTCTCTTGCTTAAATGACATAGACTGATGTCCAAAACTGGCATTTGATTGCTCTATCATAGTACGGCAAAAAGCAATTTTGAGCAGATTCAGTGTATTCTCTGTAAGGGTTCCCGATTTTTCCTTTATCTTATATATTGCACGAGCTAGAGCGTTAAGACTCCTTTCGTCCCACCACTTATTGATCTGGTAGAGAGGGGGTATCCACAAGTGCTTATTATCTGTATCCAACATGGCATGCATAACAGCCTGAGACGTTTCTTTGAAATCTTCAATCTCTTGTACAGTATATGAGTTGGTTTTTGTTTGTCCCAACCATAGCAGAAAAGGATTGATGTCTGTTGTATCGCATGCTAACCCTTGTTCAGCACATACTAAAGCGGTTGTTCCTGTTCCGCAAAACGGGTCAAGTACAGTCAAATTATCGCTATCGCTGGCATCCAGCATCGTGGAAACCAGGTGAACGGAGTAAGCAGGTGTAAGCCTCAACCAACCATAACGAGTATGTTTGAGATTGCCTTTAAAGCTAAGATGATCTAAACGGTGAGTCGCTTGTTGTACTACCATAACTTTAAGCCTTGAGCAACGCGGTTAGCGTATTTTCAAGTTCCTTCCTGATAAGCTGAGAATGATTCGCAAAAAATTTGGCAAGATCATAGTGAAGAATTTCTCGGCAAAAAACGTAAGTGCTGTTAATGCTGGTTCCCGATGTAGTGCCATTTAAAAGAAGCCAGCGTGCCTCAGTATAGCGTGAGGCGATGTCCCGATCTATTTGTGTCGATAGCAATAATAAAACAGGTACATAAAAGTTTGTATAGGCATTAGCTGCATTTGAAATATCCGCATTTTGACGTTTTGAG
>JAJZEJ010000611.1 GCA_021828635.1 Chloroflexota bacterium | reverse complement strand
ATGGCGGCACGAACTGCGGCGTAGCCTTACTGGTAGGAGCGGGTATGCCAATACCTTCGGCGACTTGTACCGCCAGATCATAATCAACTTGATTAAAGAGACCCACCATGCGTTCGCGTACCTCACGGCTCTCGACCTTGCCCAATTCAAAATGCGCTGCCTCGATCAGATGTTGTTGCTCGGCAGTACTCAGGCTGCGCCAGAAGAGCGTGGCCTGGCTAAAGTAGTCTCTAAACAGTTCGCTACGCCCACGAATCTTGCGCCCCTCGACATGTTCCGGGTAGTGTGTGTAACCGTGATCGTTAGGCTGTGCTACTTGAGGATAGCCACCACCAAGCGAGTTGGGGTAGTAGCTGGTACGATTAGTATTGATGGTGTAGCGCATATAGCCATCGCGCTGGTTGTTATGCACTTCGTTGATGGGGCGATTGATAGGTAGCTCGGCGAAGTTGGGACCACCCAGGCGAATCAACTGTGTATCCAGGTAAGAGAAGAGACGCCCTTGTAGCAGTGGGTCGTCGCTGACATCAATGCCGGGTACCAGGTTGCCGGTATGGAAGGCCACCTGTTCCGTCTCGGCGAAGTAGTTGTCAGGATTGCGGTTGAGCGTCATCTTACCGATGCGTCGCACTGGTACCAGTTCTTCGGGCCAGATTTTGGTGGCATCCAGTATATCAAAAGGGAAGGCGAACTCGTCTGACTCTTCGATCATCTGGACGCCGAACTCGTACTCCGGGTAGTCGCCGTGTTCGATAGCCTCCCAGAGGTCTTGTCGCAACCAGTCGGGGTTCTGGCCCGCCAGTTTCTGCGATTCATCCCAGGTCAGCGAATGCATGCCCAGAAGCGGTTTCCAGTGAAACTTGATGAAACGTGACTGTCCCTTATCATTGACAAAACGGAAGGTGTGGATGCCGAAACCCTCCATCATACGCTGGCTGCGTGGAAGTGCGCGGTCCGAAAGTAACCACATAATCATGTGTGTTGATTCTGGCACAAGCGAGAAAAAATCCCATGCGGTATCATGTGCTGTTGCCGCTTGCGGAATTTCGTTGTGTGGTTCCGGCTTGATTGCATGTACCAGATCAGGAAACTTGATGGCATCCTGAATGAAGAAGATGGGGATGTTGTTGCCTACTAGATCGAAGATACCATCAGAGGTATAGAACTTGGTAGCGAAGCCACGTACATCACGCACTGTATCGGCTGAGCCGCGTGAGCCTGCCACTGTTGAGAAGCGCACAAAGACTGGCGTTTTGACCGATGGGTCTTGTAAGAAGCTGGCTTTGGTATATTCGGCCATTGGTTCATAGACCTGGAAGTAGCCATGAGCTGCATTGCCGCGTGCATGGACGACGCGCTCAGGGATGCGTTCGTGGTCGAAGTGCGTGATCTTCTCGCGGAAGTGAAAGTCTTCCATGAGTGTAGGGCCGCGCTCGCCTGCTTTTAATGAATCGTCGGTATGGGGAATAGCTACTCCTTCATTAGTCGTCAGTTCCTTATGTTCTGGGTGTTCGCGGAACTCGTTGAGGCTCTGATCTTTACTCTGTTCGTTGATATGTCCATCATTATTCATGATTGTTGTCTCCGTCATGTTCTGAGTTTTGGGTTGCCGTAAGGCATACCCTCTTTCCTGAATATTCCAGAGTCAACACGTTCCTGTCGTGCCAAAAGATGACTGAGACCGTGTTAAGCGAACGAGCAGAGTAAAGATGGTATCAGATGATGGGGCGTTATTCGCCTTTGTCTTCGGCCTCGGCCTCGTGCAAAACCTCGGCAGCGATGCGGAAACCATCGACGCCTGCTGGCATGCCGCAGTATATCGTAGCCTGTAGCAGCACTTCTTGAATCTCCTCTTTGGTGCAGCCGTTATTCAACGCGCCGCGCACATGTATCTTGAGTTCATGTGGGCGATTAAGTGCGGTAATCATGGCGATGTTGATCAGACTGCGTATCTTGCGTGGCAGGCCGGGACGTGTCCAGATGGTTCCCCAACATGCCTCCGTCACGAGTTCCTGGAGTGGACGGTTAAAGTCGTTGGCAGCCGCCAGCGATTTCTCAACATAGTCGTCGCCCAGAACAGCCTTGCGTACCGCGAGACCCTCTTCGTAAGTGTTTTTGTCCATTGGAATGTGTGCTTTTTACTGTCTTTCTCTGTAACAGATAGGTATGGCACGTAGCCCTTTTCCTCCTATCATTTGTATTGTATCTTAATGAGAGAGTAACGCCAGAGCCTTACCTATTGCATGGCTTGTTATCGTCAGGACTTTTGTTCCTGAACTTCCAACCACCGGCAGAAGGCCCGCATCGAACGCGTATAGCAGTTGACCGAACGAGCCGCGAGGATTTTTTGCTCGTTTGCGAACGAGCCGTAGTACTTTTAGGACGACCTTGTTGTTTGTTTGCAGACACAGGAAAACCTCCAATTCAGGAGGCATTCACAGAAAGGCAGGTACTCAGAGCATCTTACAGTATTTTTTGTTTCTGTAAGATGCAGGTACGTATGGCTTGAGGAGGCAGGCACTCACTCGCACGTTTTTGAGCGACCTTTTCCTGAAAGCCATTACTGCTTGCTTCCTATGAACGCGCTTGAGAACTGGCTTCCTGGGTGATTGGAGCGGGAGACGGGACTTGAACCCGCGACAGCCTGCTTGGAAGGCAGGGTGTCCCAATCTCACCGCCAGCTTGCTATGAGTTGGCTCTACAGGCGGCTTGAGTGCTACCACTTTTAGTATGAGCGCATCGAACACAAGTGTTCACAAACCCATTTTTTCATGACCATCTGCCTTGCCCCGACCGCAAACCTCTGCCGCATCATCCTTACGCTAACAAAAGTGTTCACCGCCGCACAAAGGCAGGTTGTGAGTGACTGAAACTGCTTACAAAGCAACTATACGCTATACAGTGAGAAAAAACAAGTGAGGCAGGTGTTCTCTCAAAGTCGTTACCCAAATTCAGTGAGTATCCTCTACTCTAGAAGCAGATTCATGCACAGTTTGCGCATGAATCCAAACAGGTTCTATCGACCGCTTTCTGGCAATGGCTTTTCCTAGAATAGCAGCATCCTTGACTGAGAGCAGTAGTGCCTCTGAGTGCTGCGTCAGCCAGGACGAAGCAATCTGTTCCGACTGAAAAAAGAGTGGCTGCTGACAGAATGTAGCACGGATACACTCATCGCGTTGTGTTGGCATAATCAGCGACAGGTAGGTTTCCGGTAGAAATAGATTTTTCATCTCTCCTTCAGACGTGATGGTAAAACTGATGGGCGATCCTATGTTCGCACATACCGAATGAACCTCAGCTTCAGCGTGTAGGGATGGTGGAAACAAGACCGTATCAAAGGCACACCAGGTGAACATCTGTTGTCCGCGAATCTGAAAATGATGAGACGTTAGAACTAGCGTCACACCCCAACCTACAATGTTGCCTTGCTCATCAAATTCTGTATCAGGCACTTGCGCAATAAGCAGTGGGATGCCAATATTTAGCATCCGCGTCTGCAGGTTGGAGTGTCGAGGCTGGCGACCTCGGCGTGAAGAATGGGGTGGTTGCTGCGAACCAGCAGATTTTTGTTGTGTCGTCGGACGCTTGATAGAAGATGTCATAATAATGTGCCTTCCTTATAATATTTCTTTGCTTCAGCTCTTCGCTAGCTGGCGCAACAACTCAGACGATTGACATCTTTGGTGAAGGAAATGGCAACGATTTTGAGTGCCTCCGCCATTGTTGGGTAGACATGCACCATATCGATAAAATCGTCGGTGGTTGCGCCAAAACGCAGTGCCATCGCCGCCTCATGAATGACCTCACCAGCATTTGTTCCTAGCATGGAAACACCAACAACGCGCTGTGTGGTGCGATCTAACACCATTTTGATCACGCCACGATGGTCATGAATAGCCCCAGCTCGTGGAACGGCACTGAGCGGAATAGTGTTGCATTCGCACTCGATGCCTGCTGCGACCGCCTCTTCGTTGCTGAGACCCACCACCGCGACCTGGGGATCGGTGAAGATAGCACGTGGAAGCACCGTATGATCAACCAGACGCAACGGTTCCCCGGAGAGCGCGTTGTGGGCAGCGATCTTGCCATCATGCGCTCCAACGGGTGTCGCCATCTGGCTCTCTGTCTCGCTCCCCATCACATCGCCTGCTGCCCAAATGGATGCTACATTCGTGCGCAACGTGCGATCTACGCGCACAGCTCCTGTTGCATCGAGCGCAACTCCCGCCTGTTCCAGGCCAATATTGACCGTGTTGGGGCATCTCCCAGTGGCAACCAGTAACTTTTCTGCTGTGAGTGTCTGCTGACCACCAGGCCGCTGAAACGAGAGCGTCACGCCCTCACCCGTGCGCTGGACAGACTGTATCTGTGCCTCCGTCACGATTCGTAGCCCTTCCTCTTGCAAGATTGTGGTCAATTCTTCAGCAATCTCTGGCTCGTACCCTGACAGAATACGTTGTTCATGTGTTACCAATGTGACCTGAGTGCCAAAACGAGCAAACATCTGGGGAGATCGTAGTCTGGCTGCGGCATCGCAAGCAGGGTTGATTGAGAAGTTTACCGACACACTGGCCTGGGGACTTTTCCCACTCTACTTTGCGGCACATGGCCGCTCCGGCTACCATTGGGGCGGTTGTTGGAGTCTATACAGGCACGTGGGCCATTTTGCAGATTTACACCGGTCATCTTACCGACTATCTCGGAAGAAAATGGGCCATTGTGGGCGGTATGTGGCTAGCGGCAGCGGGCATCGCCGTGGTGGCGAGCAGTTCACTCCTCATCTGGTGGATAGTTGGGGCCGTAGTGATGGGCATTGGCATGGCCTTACTCTACCCCACACTCTTAGCGGTGGTTAGTGATGTTGCCCATCCACGATAGCGTGCCACCTCATTAGGCGTCTATCGCCTCTGGCGTGATAGCGGCTATGTGGTAGGTGGATTGGCGATTGGCCTTGTCGCTGACGCCTTTGGCCTGCTAGCAAGCTTCTGGTTTGCCGCTGGATTAATGGCCTTGAGTGGCCTCATTGTAGCTGTGCTGATGTATGAAATGCTCCCCACACGGCGTACCGTTCACCCTTCCTGGGAACAGAATTTCTGAACACCAGGGCATTAAGTTAAGAAGAAAAGTGCGCTTGTTGCACGCAGCGATAGTATAGGTAAAAACATCTTAGGAAACCTTATTCACCTTGTATGGCTCTTCAGGTTTCCTAAGACGTTTTTATCTATACTAACTTTTGAAGCTAGGAATTGGTGTACTCGATCAGAAAGCTTATGCTGCATGAGCAACAACAGGCATCTTGCGGCGTGGCTCCTCTTTTGGTGCAGATACGGCAGGTACCAGAACGAGAACCGTCTCTGTTGCAGGCGTAGCTGCTGGGTTGAAGACCAGATCATCAGCGGTACAGTAGTCCAATTGACCCCAGGTTGCCATTGCTTCGTCCCAGTCGTATTGCGCTTGTGAGCGATTCTCCGTCCGTACCATACGGAAGAAAGCGTAGGCTGACCAAGCGAGCGGAATACAGATGCCAACCACTGAGACGAGATATTGCCCAAAACTGAATGTATTGCTTGCACAAACAATCATAATCGCAACCAGCGCGAGGGTCTCTATCACGACACCAATGGTGATAGGAACCAATAAAAAGGATTTCTCTGCTATTTTTGCTGGCGGCGCAAAGCGTGTATCATGCTGATAACGCGGATTTTCGTAGAGTAATGCAACCTGTTTCACGGTCGCTGTGCTATGGCAGTGAGGGCAGGATGTGTATTGTGTGAGTGAGTTCGCCATGATTGTTCTCCTTCGTATTAAATGAAAGCCTGTAAGCTTTTTCCCTTAGTGTGCTGATGG
>JAJZEJ010000327.1 GCA_021828635.1 Chloroflexota bacterium | reverse complement strand
CCCGCAACAGCACGCGAGGCGATGGAGCGCACGCATCGCTGGGAGGAACGCGCTCTACTTGCTAAAGAACGCTATCGCCCGGAGCAGACGCTCTTCGGCATTGTCCAGGGCGCGTTCGAGCCAGCCTTGCGCCGCGAGAGTGCGCGTGTCATCGGCAACATGCCTTTCCCTGGCCTCTCTATTGGTGGTCTCTCGGTGGGCGAACCAAAGGTCATGATGTGGGAGATGCTCGGTCAGGTGACACCTGAACTGCCACGCAACAAGCCGCGCCACCTGCTCGGTGTGGGTTCGCCAGAAGACCTCGTGCAGGGTGTTGGCCTGGGCATGGATATGTTCGATTGCGTACTACCAACGCGCGTGGCCCGGCATGGCGGCCTCTTCACTCGCTTAGGACGCATCAATATTAAGAGCGCACGCTACCGCACTGTCAAAGCACCCATTGAAGAGGGTTGCGCCTGTTACACCTGTCGCAATTACAGCGCGGGCTATCTGCGTCATCTCATTCAGGCCAACGAGTACCTGTACTTGCGTCTGGGTAGTATTCACAATATCCATTTTATGCTGCGTCTGGCCGCGCAACTGCGCCAATCAATTCTTGATGGCAGCTATCCAACCTTCCGTGACAACTTTCTCGCGCAGTACACCCCTGCCTCTGAGCAAGTACGTGACCAGCAACGCGAAAAGTGGAAGCAGGCGCGGATTCGTCCGGCATGACAAGACGAGGAGAATGATGCAACAAAACACGGCATACCGCTTTCTCAATACGGGGTCACAAGATACAGCCCTGAATATGGCGATTGATGAGGCCATTCTAACGCACTATTTGCGTGGCCTGGTACCACCGACGTTGCGTGTGTTTCGTTGGAACACTATTGCCATCACGCTGGGCCGTTTTCAGGACGTGGCACGCGAGATCGAGCTGGAACGTTGTCAGCAACGCGGTGTAGAGGTAGTGCGCCGTCCCACGGGTGGTCGCGCCGTCTATCACTGCGACGAGTTCACCTACAGCATCGTGATCGGCAAACGCGAGGGCGTGCCGAGCGGCGTGGTAGCGGCCTATGCTTATCTGGCTCAAGGCTTGATGGCCGCGCTGGCCCAACTCGGCGTACCATCCATCTTGAGCGAGGAACACGTCAGCAAAAATCCCTCGGCTGCCTGCTTCGCCTCCTCCACACAGGCTGATCTGACCGCCAACGGCTACAAGATCATCGGTAGCGCCCAGGTCTGGAAGGATGACGGCCTGCTACAGCAAGGATCATTGCCGCTGATAGACCGCTCCGCCGAGTTCTTCAGCCTGCTACGTTTCGCCAGCGAAGAGGCACGCGCAAAAGCTCTGGCCCAATACTGTACAAAAACCATGCCGTTGCACACATTCGCACCAGAGGCGACATGGGACGATGCCGCACAGGCATTTCATCACGGCTTCAACACCTTTTTACAACAAGAATTTGTGCCAGTAATGCTAACCACATCAGAATGGGTTATGGCCCAACAACTGGCCGTAGAGAAGTATAGCAAGCTCACGTGGAGTGCCGAGAAGGTACAACTTATTGCGAAGGAACGCTGAGAATGCTGAGAACGCCAACATCCCAGCTATACGTTGCACGAATATTCCAGGTGCGGTACAATAGGCGCACAAAGCGATGATCGTTGAGAGATTATATGACTGAGAACAACGAGCCATCTCTTGCTATCATAAAATTATCGTAGAGAGCCAGAAGGAGTACCAGGGCCGTGAGCATGTCGATAGACCTCGCGCGGCGCATACTGGAGGCCAGTAAGCAACGTGCTAGAGAATTACGCAGCCCCGTGAGCATTGCCATTGTCGATGCGGGAGGGCATCTTGTCCTCTTTGAACGCATGATGTCCCCCTATGGATGGGCGACCGGCAATATCAGCATCGCCAAAGCATCTACTGCCGTGATGTTTAACCAATCCACTGACGCAGTAGCGCAATGGGGCGCGGCCATTCCAGGTTTCGCCTCTAGCATGGCGACAATGAGTGATGGCAAGTTCATCATGGCCGCGGGTGGCTGGCCGATTCGCCAGGGAGGGGCGACCATTGGCGGTATTGGAGTGAGCGGCGGCAATGCTCCAGGGCGAGACGATGAGATCGCTCGTGCCGGATTGAGCGGATTGAGCATCACCGAAGCTATTGCTCCTGCGACCCCAGCCTACTCGCCTCCGCAAGCCATGCCATCAGCATCGCAGGCATCCTACGCGCAGATGCCACCTGCGCCGTCTGTGCCGTCTGCGCCTGCCACTAACAAAATGGTCACGCAGCATGATTTTCCCGGCCAGCCTGCTACACAACATCTTCCTTCCGCGCAAGACAGTAATACATTTAATGAGGATTCGTTTTCCCAGTTGAATAATACAGACCGTTAGGGAGGCTTTCCATGAGCCAGGAATACACAACCAATAGAAAACAACGACGGGCTAACCGCAACCGTCCCGTTCTAGTGACCTCAGCCGAGGCCAATGGGCCGTCTGAAACTGAAACCGATAGCAGCACAACACAAGAGGCTTCAACGACCGTCGCAACCGAGACGCCCACAACGATAGACAAACAGTCTGATCCGATTGCCATCCCTGCATCGCCTGCACCGGGGCAACGTCCACGCCGTTTGCCCGGTTTTTTCTCTACGATAGGCAAGAGCGATGAAACGGCCAAAGAAGAGAAAGCGGAGATTGCGCAAGCTCGCATCGCCCGTGCCACCCGTTCAAAAACTGCTAGCAGCAGCACAAGCAAAGTTGCGGCTGTCACA
This sequence comes from Chloroflexota bacterium, assembly GCA_021828635.1. The sequence goes on along the minus strand of JAJZEJ010000327.1, from coordinate 3,090 downwards.
TCGGAGCAGGCTGAGAAAGCCACAGCGACGAGTAAGCCAGTCGAGAAGGCCACGGCTCGACCAGCTAGCCGTCCCACGGGCCGCCCGAACAGCACTTTCAAGACACGCTACATTTTCGGCATGGTCATCTACCTGATCGTGGCTCAATTCGTCGGCGTCTTCATCACCGGTCTGTTCCAGGGCGCGAAGATTGATTCTATCCTCTTCCAATTTGCACTTTTTGGCGGTAATGTCGTTATTCGTACCTCGACACTCGTTTACCTGGCTATTCTGGTTGTTCTGCTGGTTCTGCTGGCTCGCTTCGACCTGCTACCACGTAGCCTGGGCGCAATGTCTGGCACGCCGCCCAAGCGATCCAACGCCAACAATAGCAGCAATGGTGAGAGCCGCAAGCTACCTACCACACGCCAGGGCGTGCAAGGAGCCAACGACGATCTCTATCAGCAGTATCGCTCTAATCAGCGCAAAAAGAAGTAGAAACACTCCTACCCCCTTGACAATACTTGCTATGAGCCTCTATAATCAGTATAGAGTTGAATAGCAGATAGCTTATCGGCAATTTGTCGAGAGCCGCTTGCCAACACAACAGAATTTCAGAAGTGGTGTTACGAAAATGCTTAGTCTGACAGTAAACCAACAATGTCATAGCTTTTATTATTGGTTTAGCCCCCCGGTATGGACGGTGGGCCTTTTGGGCTGAGCAAAAAACCACCACCGAACATACCGGAGCAGAGGAAACATCCTCTGCTTTTTTGTTTGTCAAAAGTTTTTAAGCGCAGAGAGGATTACTCATCATGATTATCAGTATTAATAGCGAAGCCAACAGCGAAGAACGTGCCGAGTTAATGGCTCACTTATGTCGCCTCACCGGCAGTCAAAACCCCATTGCCACAGTTCACATTGATGGACAGGAAGTGATCGCCATCGACCAGCAACGCATCGACGAACAGACCGTAACGCTCCTCAAGCAACACCACGCCGTTGCAAAGCTTATCAACATAAAAACCCCTTACCAACTTGTCAGTCGCACGTTCAAAGCCACACAAAGTAGTGTCGTCATTGGCGAGTCCCATGCCGATTGCGAACCTGTTGTCATTGGTGGTATTAATGCCATGCCCGTCATCATTGCTGGCCCTTGCGCCGTTGAGTCGCGTGAGCAGTTACTCTCAACAGCATGTGCAGTCAAAGAGGCAGGGGCGCAAATACTGCGCGGTGGTGCCTTCAAACCACGGACCTCGCCTTACCAATTCCAGGGTCTCGGCGTCGAAGGTCTACGCCTGCTAGCCGAAACACGCGCAGTGACCGGTCTACCCATCATCACTGAGGTTATGGAACCCGCGCTGGTCGATGTCGTCGCGGAACATGCCGACATCCTTCAAATTGGCAGTCGCAATATGCAGAACTTCCCACTGCTGCTGGCCGCCGGTCGCCATGCTCAGCAACGTCCGGTATTACTCAAACGTGGCCTCTCTGCTACTATCGACGAGTGGCTATTGGCGGCTGAGTACATTGTCGCGGCAGGCAATCCCAATGTCATTCTCTGTGAGCGCGGCATCCGCAGCTACGACCCGCAGACGCGCAATGTGCTTGATCTTTCCTGCGTTCCCTTGTTACACGAACTCACGCACCTGCCCATCATCGTTGACCCCAGCCATGCCACAGGTCGCCGTGAACTGGTTCCCCCCATGTCACGTGCCAGCATCGCCGCCGGAGCCGAAGGACTCATCATCGAATCGCATCTTGACCCCGATAACGCGCTCTGCGATGGTCGCCAATCGGTCACACCAGAGCAACTTGCGGGGATTGTTCGTAGCACACGCCAGCTCGCACAGATAATGAGTGAAGAGCTGGCGCTTTCATTTGTGGCATAACAAGGGAGGTCGGATGTGATAAATCACGTCCATACGAGGGGTTTTGGCTGTGGCCTCATCCGTGGTAGTGTTGTGGTTTCAAAACACACTCTCGACTGAGTATATGCGTTATGGTATACTTTTCCTACGTGGAGAGTGGAAGAATGGGCTACATGGTCCTATTGGATATCCGGTCCTACTGGCTATCCAAAAACTATAGGCTGCGAGGTGAAACACAATGCCAACACGAGTTATTATTGCGGATGACGAAACGATCCAGCGTATGGATCTGCACGACGTATTGACGAAACAGGGCTATCTCGTGATCGGAGAGGCCGGTGATGGTCAAAGTGCTGTCAATCTGGCGCGTGAACTACGCCCAGACCTAGTAATCATGGATATTCGGATGCCTGATATGGATGGCATCACCGCCGCTGAGACGCTAACACAGGAAAAAATTGCACCGGTGTTGCTGCTCACAGCCTTCGGCGATCAGCAGTTAGTCGAGCGGGCGAAAGATGCGGGCGTGGTCAACTATATCGTGAAGCCGCTACGTGAAAGCGAGATTGCCCCTGCCATCGAGGTCGCGCTGGCACGCTATAACGAGTTTCGCGCAATGGAAGAGAAAGCCCGCTCACTGACCGAGCAGCTGGAAACGCGCAAGATCGTCGAGCGAGCGAAGGGTTTATTGATGGAGAAACAGGGACTATCTGAGCAAGAAGCCTTCCGCAAGATTCAGAAGGCCAGCATGAACAACCGCAAATCGATGCGCGAAGTGGCCGAGGCGATCCTTTTGACAAACGAAATGTAAGCTGAAGCGGTACAGCAACGTGGCTGTGCCATTTTTGTGTTGTCTGGAAAAGATATATTCATCATGCAATCGGCGACAAATACGGCAAAATCAGAAAAAACAGTTATTATTGTTGGTATCCGTTTTCGTCCGGCAGGCCGCATCTATAATTTCGACCCCCAAGGACAAAGCTATACCAATGGTCAGTATGTCATCGTCGAAACAGTACGCGGCGTCGAGGCTGGGCGCGTCGTTATTGCCTACAAAAAAGTGGCTGAGAGCGAGTTGAATGAGCCGCTCAAGCCGGTTCTACGCCTGGCAAGCGAAGATGAACTGCGCATGATGCTCTCATTCAAAAATAAAGAGAAAGATGCGCTGGTGCGCTGCGCCGAACGCATCATTGTTCATCAGCTACCCATGAAACTCGTAGAGTCCGAGTACGCCTTTGAT
>JAJZEJ010000552.1 GCA_021828635.1 Chloroflexota bacterium | reverse complement strand
AGTATATCACAAAGATGCGTAAATTAGTAGCCCATGCGCTGTCGGGTAGCCGAAGAAATGATGAGTTTGAGAAAAAGCCTGTAACAAAATGCAACACTTTTTTGAATATGTGTATGTAGGCGGTTCCGATCTGCCAGCGTTGGCGGCATGAAGCAAAAAACAGGGATTATACTATGTAGTGGTTGTGTTTCGTATTATCTCTCGCTGTAGTTGTATGAAGTATGAAAAAGGGGATGGACATTATGGATGAGAGCAATTCCGTGAGTGAGGTGGCTCGCTTACGCCGCCAGATCGAGCTGGAGTATGAGGCTGCACAACGCGCCTTGACCAGCCCTGCTATCACAGCACGTCACGACTTTATCACACAACGCATGGAGAATATGAGCCGCTGCGTGCGCCAGTTAGTAGACCTGGTTGGCCCACTGCAAGCTGGCTTGATCTTATGGAGCAGTCAGGAACCACCTGTACAAAAGCATACTGACGAACGACCATCATGACGTACTACTCTTTTTTGAGGGGGAAATGAGAATGCAAGAGACAAAACTAACGATGCTGGCTATCTGGCAACAACATCGCGAGGCACTTGTTCCGCTCGTGACTATCACTGATCTGCCCGTGATGACACTTTTCTCGATGTTTATTGGCCTTGCCGTGACACCTGCTGAAGCAAATACCATACTAGACGCGATCAATACCCTGGCCGGTACTCATTACACATTAGCCGATATTGCAGGGCTTCAATTTATAGAGCGGCGCGATAGTCCTACGGAAGATGTGCGTGAGTTAGCCATTCGCGCCTTCTTGGCCGATGTCGAATTGGAGGAACATCCAATTACTGAGCTACGCTTCCAGCATTTTGCTCCTGACTCTCATCATCTACGTGTGCTGGTGAAGACAGGACGCAACGAGATCGCGCTAGACTTCCCGGCCACCTGGCAGCCCTGGCATAGCGTATATTGGTGAAGGTGGCTAGTAGGGATGGCATTGTGCCTCGGCAATGTTATACTGTGGAGAATACATTCACTGTTTTCATTGAACGAAATAGAGACACAATGCCAGAACTACCAGAAGTTGAATATACCGCCCGCCAGTTGCGTGCTAGCGTGGTAGGGGCGACGATCCAGGATGCGCAGGTCTTTTGGCCGCGCACTATCGGTCATCCAGACCCTGATACATTTTGTGCGGAAGTAGCAGGGAGAACCATCGAGAGCATTCGCCGCCGTGGCAAATTCCTACTCGTTGATCTGAGCGGAGACTATCTGCTTTCGATTCATCGCCGCATGACTGGCAACTTTTTCCTGCTTGCGCCCGGCTGGCAGGTGGATATGAGTCCACGTGAGCGTGACGCCGCGACGTGGAATATCAAAGGTCCGACCTTTCTACCTGCGCTTGATGATGAGCCGCCGTTCGCCGCGTCTGGTACTGTTAGCATTGCTAATACCGTTGAGACGCCAACAACGGAGAAACAGACGCTTATTGTCCATACACTGTATTGTCGTGCCTGCTTCAACCTCAGCGATGGTCGTCGTCTGCTTTTTACTGACCCACGCAAATTTGGGCGCATCGCGTTATGGCCGCATGAGCGCGAGGCCGATGTTTTTGCTAAACTGGGGCCAGAGCCGTTGAGCGATGAATTTACCATTGATCGGTTGAGCGTAGCATTAGCGCAACATCGCGGCACTATCAAGGCTACGCTGCTGGCACAAGATGTCGTGGTTGGTATCGGCAACATCTATGCTGATGAGGCACTCTTTTATGCTGCTGTACATCCGTTACGTTCCGCCAATGCATTGAGTGCGGCGGAGATCGCGCGTTTGCATGAAGGCATTATTGTTGTGCTTGAGCGCGGTATAGCGCATGGTGGCACATCGTTTAATGATTACCGCGATCTCTGGGGCGAGGCGGGCGATAATTATAACCATGTGTGTGTCTATCAACGCACAGGTCAGCCCTGTGTGCATTGTGGCGCACCCATCGAACGCATCGTTGTCACGCAGCGCAGTACTCACTACTGCCCACAGTGTCAGTCCTGATATCGCTGTAGCAGCCACTCATGACCCTGACATCTATGCGAAGGTGCCACTACATCTATTATGACGTTAGATGATAAACGCATTATATATAGATTGATACCCTCTTGCGAGTGCCAGATTTTACGATGTTTTCCGAAATGTCAGTCAATTGCTAAAACGATTCAACAGACCCGTGTTACATACACCAGCTATCTGCATACGTACACTGTTTGATGGCTTGCGTATACAGGTACTATGGTAGTGTAAGATATTGTAGTCTGTGAAAAAGCACAACATACTGCGATGTGTCTGTCGTATAGCGTGCTTACAGTATATCATAACGAGGCGAAGGGCCAGCTCGTCTTCGTAGTGGAATGTGGTAGGGGCTAGTGAACCGCGTTTACGCCGCGCCTCCAATAGATGAGGGATTGCTAGCGGGCGGTATATCGGTCTCTACAGATTTCTGTTTAGCTGTTGGCTTGCTGATGAAGCTGAACTGTGCTACACTGTAACTAAGAGCTTTCCCGTGAATAGTGCCGATGAATAATGTTACTAGAGGGTATGGGTTTTGTATGTCTCGTGAGGTTAATGGGCGTGATGAGCATCTAGCGTGGATCAGCGAAATGCTGATGCAGGATCAGGCAGAGATACAAAGTAGATCGGATAGTTTGTCTACTTTGTCATCTCCTAACACACTAACCGAGCAATCATCGGTTCATTCACCGGTTATTGAGACGCGCTCGGATCCAGGGCGTGAGCAGCGTAAAGGCGTGCCAGAAGTCATCTTTGGTGAAACAAAGGATGTGTCACAGATTGTGGCAATGGCACAGGGGTTGCTCCGTGGGTCTGGTCGGGCAATTATTAGCCGAATGCGCCCAGAAGCATTCGTGCCTGTTCGGGCGGCCTTCCAGGACTACACTGTTCGAGTCTCCGAAGCAGCACGCTCTATGGTCATCTATAGCCCTGATTACGTGCGACGCAGTACCGGTGGGCATGTAGGTGTGATTAGTGCTGGCACTTCTGATATTCCGGTGGCAGAGGAGGCGACGCTGATTGCTGAAGAGATGGGATGTCGCGTCACACGTATCTATGACGTGGGCGTGGCCGGGCTACATCGTCTACTGGAGCCGTTGCGGGATCTCTTCGCGCAAGACGTTGATGTGATTATCGTAGCGGCTGGTATGGATGGAGCTTTACCATCGGTCGTCACAGGGCTGGCCCCGGTTCCTGTCATTGGAGTACCAACATCAGTTGGATACGGTATTGGCGGCAAAGGGCTTGCCGCCTTGCTCTCGATGCTCCAGTCGTGCGCACCCGGTCTCTCGGTTGTCAATATTGATAACGGAGTGGGAGCGGGCAGTATGGCGGCATTGATTGCTAATCGTGTCGCCGCTGCACGGCAGCAGCGGGAGCAGGGATCGCAGTAAGGAAGCAGCGAGATATTCTCATGACTTCGCTTCCGCGCTCTAAATCGTTTGTCGATGAATGAGCGTCGCGCAAGTGATGTTGGAGGACGGAAGAAGGTAGGATGTCTCACCGCGTTGTCTGTTGGGTAAATGTGGATCGAGTTTTAGAGAGGCGGGATTTTTATGGCAAACAACAAGCGTGGACCCGAACCAGGATCACAAAAGGCGAAGCATGGTGGTCAGGCTGTACGCGAGAAGTACGGTCCTGAATTCTATTCACGGATTGGCAAGAAGGGTGGCGAGACGGTGAAGGAGAAGCGCGGTCCTCAATTCTATGCCGAAATTGGCAAAAAAGGTGGCGAGTCTACCAAGCGTCAACAAGGCTCTGAATTCTATTCACGGATCGGGAAAAAGGGCGGTGAGCGTGGCCGCGCTGCTGCTGAAGCAAAAGAGCAATAACCCCGATCTATTGAGATACTGACTATTGTGAGGCGTGTATGCCTGATATACTCAGACATACACGCCTCATGCTTTTTGGCGGCTTTCTACTTACCGTTTCAAGAACGGCGGTATATCGATGCTATCGTCGTCATCGGGATAATGAGGTCGTCGATCCTGACGTTGCCCCATACCGCGAATACCACGCAAGTCGCTCAAGCTACGCTGTGGTCGTCGCTGTGGTTGTGTCGGTTGCGCTGGCTGTTGCGGTAGTGCCGGTAGTGCCGGTTGCCCTGTCGGGCGATAGGGCGGCATCACTGGACGCGGCGGCACTGTTGGCCCTCCTGGCGGCGTTCCATTGCCTATACCAGGTGGCACTGTTCGAGGGTTCGGTATATCAGCCATCGGACGATTAGGGGGTAGCGCACGCTGTCCCGCTGTACCGGTTAGGCGCTGTTGCGCGGCCAATTGATCGGGACGCACCGCCTGGAGACGTAGCGTATGCATTTCCTCCATGCCTGCGGCAATCAATGTCACGCGAATGCTATCATTGAGTGCGGGGTCGATAACCGCACCGAAAATGATATCGGCAGCATCATCGATAGCTTCGCCGATGCGCTCAGCGACTTCGTTGACCTCGAAGAGCGTCATATCTTCACCACCACTAATGTTGAACAGGACACGTTTGGCTCCGCGAATCGTCACATTTAAGAATCCGCCAGCAACAGCCTCTTCGGCAGCTCGCTGCGCCCGATTGCGTCCCTGCCCTTGACCAATGCTCATCAACGCTGTACCCGCTTCGCGCAACACACTACGCACATCAGCGAAATCGACATTGACCATCCCCGGTACATTGATGACTTCGGCGATACCCTGCACGCCCTGGCGCAACACGTCATCCGCAACCTTGAAGGCATCGGACAGGTTATGCTCGCGTCCAACGGTAGTGAGCAGGCGATCATTGGGTACCGTAATCAGGGCATCGACCTGTGAACTCAGTTCGCTAATACCCTCCATTGCGGCACGTCGCCGCCGCGAACCTTCAAATGAGAAGGGCAAGGTCACAATGCCGACGGTGAGCGCACCGAGCTTCTTGGCAATTGAGGCAACGACAGGAGCAGCTCCTGTTCCGGTGCCACCACCCATACCAGCGGCAATGAAAACTAGGTCGGCACTACCCAGCGCAACCTTGATCTCATCAACGCTTTCGGTTGCGGCACGCATGCCCACGGCAGCATTGCCACCAGCACCCAACCCTTTCGTCTGATGCTGGCCCAGGCAGATGCGTACAGGCGCAGGGGAGAGCGCGAGTACCTGTGCATCGGTGTTCATAGCGATAAAACGTACACCACGCACATGTGTGCTAATCATGCGGTTGATCGCGTTCATGCCACCGCCGCCAACGCCTACAACCACAATATCAACCTGTTGCCCTTCTTGTTGATTGCTATACGAATAGGGGGAATGCATAGCATCGCCATCGGTATTGCGTGGCTCCCACTCACCCCGATTGCGCTCATTCCATCGCTGCATATTCGCTCCTTCGACTTCATGACGGAGCAATGCCCATTGGTCCTCTTGCTCGTCGTACACGTCTGGTTTAGCTGCCGACTCTCCCCGGTCGGACTGCTTTACCCAATGCGTAGGGGAATTTTCACGTCTAAATGCATCGTGGGACTTTGATTGCATGCGTACCCCCATTTCCCTCTTAATTCCTCTCAGTAAAGCAGACCCCGCAGGTTGAAGCTGCTACCATGAGCTGATATGTACGATAGGATGAAAAAGTTTTTAACTTATCCGCATTGTAGCAAGAGTGTCAAGTTTTTGCAATAGGGAATGATACCTTATAAAAGGAAGAGAAAGCAGCCGAGGACATGCATGTCCTCGGCTGCTTTCTCTTCCTTTTATTCCTTCTTGAGTGAGATGCCGCCACTGCCAGCTTTCGCCGCCTTCTTCTCTTTCTGGGCTTCTTTTTTCTGTTTGTTCGATTTAGGCGCAGCCT
>JAJZEJ010000689.1 GCA_021828635.1 Chloroflexota bacterium | reverse complement strand
TGCGTAGACTGGTGCGCCTCTAGGGATGCCACTGGCGATAGCACGCCAATCCTCGCCACTATCGTCGCTGCGAAAGGCACCTATCGAAGTGCCTGCATAGACGCTAGCTCCACTGCTACCGCGAAAATCAACCAGCAAAGTATAGATGTTGAGGGCATAGAGGTCTTGAGTTGATGCTGTCCAGCGTGCGCCATCATCCTGAGAACGATAGAAGCCATGATTAGTGCCTGCGTAGAGCAGACCTTGTGGCCCACCACTGTCGGCGGCGGGTGTGACAATATTCACTGCTGTCTGGGTTGGTATGCCTGTCATTGCGCGTTGCCAGCCATGCCCGTGACTATCAGTATAATAGATTACGGACGAGACGACAGCCCAGAGTCGGTGTTGTACCGGGTCATAGGCTAGATTGTTGACAGTACCATCTGGCAAACCACTACTTATCTGTGTCCAGGTCACGCCATTATCGGTACTCATCCAGATACCATGTACTGCTGTTCCAACATAGACATTTTGCGGATGGTTGCTATCAAAAGTCAGGCTTGTGTAGCTATCGCCTGGAAGATGTGAGCTGGCTGTATTCGCTTGCTGCCAACTTTGAGCATCGTTGTTGCTGATAAATAAGCCCTTGTCAGTGGCGGCATAGAGATTTTTGCCATTGTCGTCGAACGAGAGAGCTTGAATGGCGACTGGCAAAGGTAGGCCAACGCTACTAGCTTTCCAATCTGCTCCCGCATCTGTGGAGCGATAGACACCATTATGGGCATCACCGGCATAGATTTGTTGTGGATTTTGTGGATTGACTTCCAATGTGCGAATCTGCTGACCTTGCTGTAAGCCGGTTGATTGCCATGTTCCGCCGCCAAGAATGCCGGTGCCAGGCGCACAGGCCGAGAGCAGCAATAACAAGCCGAGTATAATGCCGATGATAGAGCATGCATGCCATGCTTTAGAAAATTTGGGAGGGCGCTGACGCATTCTATTTTCCTTTATACGCATTACACAAGTAAAGAAATCTCCTCGCCTAGTCCTTGCCGATGTGCGAGATAGTAGACGTGGGCGGCGGTGACAATATCTTCGAGAGCTGTGCCAAGTCCTTCGTAAAGGGTGATGTCGTTAGAAGATGCACGCTGTGGTTTGCGGCGATGGATGATGTGGGCGAGTTCGTGAACTCGCTGCCAATCGAACAGCCCTTCATTAGCGGGAATAATAAAATCGCCAGCTTCAATTTGTGCCTGTTCTACACAGTCGGTAGCGATGATACTGCTGCGATGGAGTGTCATGGCATCGAGTTCACGGCGATGCGCCCAATTGGAGCCGATAGCGTTGATATGGCAACCGGGTTTGAGCCATTCGCCGTGCAATACTGGTTCGCTGGCTGTTGTTGCGGTGATGAGAATATCGGCAGGTTCAACGGCTTGTCTGGGGTGAGTCACAGGAATGATCTGCACATTTAACAGGCGTTGCATCTCCTGGCAGAAAAGTTCGCGTTCACGCTGACGGCGGCTGTAGACGTAGACGATAGTGATGGGACAAACAGTGCAGATACCCATGAGTTGTGTGACAGCCTGAGTGCCTGCACCGATTATGCCAACGATAGTGGCATCTGCGCGGGCCATATACTTTGTGGCAATGGCGCTAGTACCGCCGGTGCGCATGGAGCCGATGCGATCAGCCTCGATCATTGCGAGTAGCTGACCATCTTGCGCACTAAAAAGCATAATGAGATAGCGCACGCCCTCGCGGAAGGCCGTATAGGTCTTGAAACCAATGACGCCGAAAGAGGGCGCTGCACCCGTCAGTATAGTCAGAACACCTTTAGGGATGGCGATGCGGGAACGTGGTTGTTGAACAACGCTACCTTGAGCTAAAGCGTTAAAGGTTTCCTCCAACACTGTTATAGTATCACCCATACTGAGCAGGGTGCGCACATGTTTCTCGCGCAAAATTAACGCCATACAACACTACCTGATGTTCTCTATTGCTATGTAATGTGCGCACTATCGCTGACTAGCGACGAATGATGCGCCGCATATAAACGACGGTTTCTTGCACTTCAAACCCTTTTGGCAGTTTGAGTGTTTTGGCATTTTGTGGAGACATGAGTTCCTTCACACCGTTGAGAACTGGTAGCGCACTATCAACAACGCTTTTGGGCGATGATAGGCGTGTCAGCAGACTGCGCCGTAACAACTCGATGCCTATGCCGACAGCGATGGCACCAACGCTAGCCGCGATGGTCCGGGGTACCAGGGGATTACTAAATACTGCCGGAAGATTGCGTTTAAGCGCAACCAGGCTAGTAGATGGTGTAGGTGCCAGGTCAGTGCCGCAGTGGCTACAATACATATCTTCAACCTCATAGGGGATGCGGCAATTTGGGCATATCATGATTCTGTTTTCTCCTCATTATATAGACTCACAGTATGTGTCATACTCGTTTACGTGCTTCTACAATCTCAGCAATAGCATCGATCACAATGGCGTTTTCCTCAATCGTGTTGTAGAAGTAGGGTGAAATACGGACCAACCCTGGTCGATGATCGACAATGATATTACGTGTGATAAGCTCCTCAACGATGTGTTTTGGGTCTTCTAGTTCGAGCATCACAATTGAACTGCGGCACTCTGGTTCCTGCGGAACGTGTACGGGCCAGCCGTGTTCGCGCACACGCGCAATCAGGTCGTTAGTCAGGTAACGGGTGCGCTCACAGATACTCTCGACACTGATCTCCTGTATGATGTCCAGGCCACCATTGGCGGCATAGACGCTTGGCACTGAGGGCGTACCCATCTCAACGCGCGTGGCTTCGGGACGAAACTCAAATTCCTGAATGTTAAACTGGAATTGGTCGCGGTGTCCGAACCAACCGGCGATGGTTGGTTGAAGGAGTGGCAGCAAACCTTCTCGGATGTACACAAAGGCCAGCCCTGGTCCACCCATGAGCCATTTTAATGTACCTGTCACCAAAAAATCAATATCGAGAGCATTGACATTGAGCGGAATCTGACCAGTACCCTGATAGTCATCAACCAGCACATACGCTCCTTGTTTGTGCGCGATGTCGGCAATAGCACGAATATCCTGAATATAGCCACTGGTATAGAAAACACGCGAAGTAGCAACCAGCGCCGTTCTCTCGTCAACTACTCGCTCAAATGCTTCCGCAGGTAACGTAATTCTATCAGGACTCTCCACCGTTTGACATTCAATGCCGAGTCGCTGCTTGACTAACCACTGATAGGCCAACGTCGGGAAGTCCATATCGCTGAACACAATCTTGTTGCGTTGGCTATAGTCCAGGGCGGTAGCAATGGTACTAAGGGCGACGGAGACGCTGGGGGCGATAGCAACCTCATGGAGTTGCGCACCGATCAGTGTGGCGAATTTCTGGCGAATCTTCGCAATCTCACCCAACCAGATATCGTACCAGGCATGTGCGCCCCACTCATTCCACATCTCCATGAATTGCGTAATATTTTGCATAGAACGAATGGAGAGCGCACCGAGCGAGCAGCTATTGAGATAGGTCTTACGCTGTAAGATCGGGAACTCTGCCCGATAGGTGAGAAGTTCGGCATGTTCAATAGCGGGTGGGGTGGGATATTGCATCCGAGGCTCACCGATAGTCATGATGCGTACTCCTTTAAGTTCAAAAAGACGTTGTTCAGCAGCAGATGTTTCTCTCTATTTTACCGCTTCTTGCGCTGAGAATCTACCGTTTGTGCCAGCAATATTGCAGCCTGTTCCACTTCTTCGCTAGAAGACCAGCGTCCCAGCGTGAGGCGCAAGGCTCCAAGTGCGCGTTTCCGTGTAATGCCCATCGCCAGTAATACTTCTGATGGCTCTGTATTGCCCTCGTGACAGGCCGAACCAGTCGAGCTAGCGATAGCCGGAGTGGCGGCCAGCACCTCTTCGCCGATAATGCCATCGATGCTGATATTCAGCGTATTAGGTAGTCGTTCTATGGGATGTCCATTGAGATGTGTTTGTTGTGGCAAGAGACGTTCTAAATGCTGCTGTAACCTATCGCGCAGTTGACGCAAGCGTTCCTGACTGGATGGCAATTGACGATAAGCCAGCTCAGCAGCAGCACCGAGGGCGACTATGTAAGCAGTATTCTCAGTACCTGCACGCCGCCCTGCTTCCTGACCACCGCCGTAGATAGCTGGTTCCAACGTGAGGCCGCGTCGTACATAGAGTGCGCCGATACCCTTTGGGGCATACAGCTTATGTCCGGCCACGGTCAGTAGATCGATGCCCAATGTGGAGACGAGTGTGCTAATTTTGCCAACCGATTGCGAGGCGTCCGTGTGCATCAATGCTCCATGCTGATGAGCAATCTCCGCAATCTGAGCGATAAGCTGAATCGTGCCGGTCTCATTGTTAGCATGCATGATGCTAACCAGTACGGTCTGATCGCTAATAGCAGCCTCAACATCGGTTGGATTGACGCGCCCCGTGCTATCGACAGGTAGATACGTTACGCGAAAGCCATGCAGGCGTTCTAAAGAACGACAAATGTTGAGTACCGCCGGATGCTCCGTTACCTGCGTGATAATGTGCTTGCCGCGCTGCTGATATGCCAGTGCTGCACCACGAATCGCTAATGTGTCGCTTTCCGAGCCACAGCCCGTAAAAATTACTTCATCGCTGTCACAACCGAGGAGCGTAGCAACCCGCTCACGGGCCGTTGCGATAGCTTGTCGGGGTGCCTGCGCATAAGCATGGGAGCTAGAAGGGTTGCCGAAATAGATACTTATATAAGGTAGCATGGCATCAACGACTGCCGGGTCAACCGGTGTGGTTGCGTTGTAATCAAGGTAGATTGGGCCATTGCGTAATGCCGGGTGTATCATGATACAATTCCTCTCATCTTATCTATTTTTATCTGGCGAGGATGCTATGTACATTGTATGATTACGGACTAGAGTGAGATTTTTGGATCGAGACAAAAATAAATTGCCCATGATACAAGAGAAAGGCTACCCTTTATCTATCATGGGCAATCAAAGATTTTTAGAGCGAAAGTTTCGCGGCGAGTTCACGCGCACTTGGCTCAACCAGCACAGAGCCGTCAGGGAAGACGATAGTGGGTACAGAACGCCTTCCACCGTTGATGTGAACGACAGTCTGTGCAGCCTGTTCGTCCTTTTCGATATCGATGTAATCATAGGCGACGCCGTGCGAATCAAACCAGCGTTTCGCCATACGGCAATCACCGCACCACGTGGTGGCATACATTGTAATCTTTCCACTTGTTTGTGGTGTCACTGCGGATTGTTCGAGCTGCTCCAATGTAAAAAACTCCTTTTATGCGGATAACACACTGCATAGCCGCGCTAGCGGTTCTCCAGCATACGGTAAGAGATGCATCTCCAGGAGGGAGATTGACGATTATAGTAGATACATCTATTCAGACTAACACGAGTAGTCTGTTTTGTATTCCCATCGTTCCCTCTGGAGAGCATGGTCTAATTTTCGGCAACCACGGGCGTGGGTTTGTTGATACGTTCGAGCATGAGATCAAGGAAACGTTTGCCGCCGGTCGCAATCAGGCCGGGATTGCGGGCGATAACGCCCATTACCAGACTCGCGTTGAAGTCGCCGCGTAATGCCTGAGCCATTTGTGCTGGAGTGAGTCGTTTCATCAGCTCGAGTGCATTATCCCATTGCTCATCGCTATAGTTAGCGATATGCTTGTTAATCATGTAAGAAATGTCCATGTCACGTCCGAAACGCGCTCGCCACTGCTTATCGAAGCGTCCCAGAAACTCGGCGGAAGTATCGTTAGCTTTGACCGCCTCAGCGGCGATTGTCCCGGCCATTAAGCCAGAGTAGATCGCGAAACGTATCCCCTCACCAACCA
>JAJZEJ010000063.1 GCA_021828635.1 Chloroflexota bacterium | reverse complement strand
ATCAAGTGTTTAACACATACATCGACCTTCTCGTCGTTGATGATGCCACTCCAGAGCAAATGCCCAATGTTCGAGGTGAGCGAGTCAACTTTTCGTCCATCGCCATTGAGAGCCAGCGCGAAGAACAGGCGATTAGGAATCCAGAAATCTTCATTAAAGCGTCGTTTAAGATCAGCTGCGTCCTTCTCCAGACGATCAGCCAGCGCGGGATCGTTCCAAAATGTGCGTGCAAGGCGAGCAGAGCGGACCTTTGCATCATACACATAACCCTGAATCTCACAGGTGGCACGAGGGAGACTCGACATACTGCCATCAGCAAACAGAATGGAGTTCCAGGAATCCTTCCAGCACTGATTTTCCAGGCCGGTTTCTGTATTGCGACGGTTATAATCGACGTAGCCATCACCATTACTATCGCCATACGTGTCAATCCAGGCTAGTGCAGCACGAGCTTCCGGTTCGAGATGGCGTATAAGATCACCATTGCCACTCCAAAGCTCATATTCATCCAGCAAAATGAGAAAGAGTGGCGTACCATCGGCAGCACCATAATAGGGTGAATGAGGACGTTCCTCAAAAGCCGTCATCTCACCAAAGCGGACTTCGTGAATTATCTTGCCAGGGTCTTCGTCGCGGAAATCATCGTGACGAACCCCTTGCCATAAGGCCAGCGCACGTAATGTCGTCTCAGCTAATTCAGGCGTGAAGGGTAGCGATTGTAAGCTAGTAATCAGACTATCGCGGCCAAACAGAGTCATAAACCAGGGCAAGCCAGCAGAAGGAAGGCCGACATTACCTGGAATCATTCTGGAGAAGAAACGTAGAGCAGCCAGATCAACTAGGCTCCGGTGATAAATTGGCTCAAGCCATGACCAATCACTGGAAAGTCGCGGGGCCGAGGACAGCCACTTATCCAAACTCATCCTCATATCGGGACGTGCGTGATGATACTCACCGTGTCCATATTTCACCTTATGATGCACTACTCCAAATCCCACGACAGCCGCAATAACATTCACACAAGAGGTCCATTGACCATGTGGCTCCAAGTGAATCGAGAAGGTCAAACCATTCTCATCCAGATGAGCGGGTTCACTGCTTGTAATCCAGGTTTCACGTACAAATTTTTCACGTCGATAGCCAAGTATGAGTTTGTCACGTTCAACCTTTTGATAGAGTGTACCTTTTTTTTGTAACGCATCTTTAACTTGAAAAAGATCAGCAAAATCTGCCGCCACCTCAATACGAACCTGGAGATCAATGGCCTGCTCTTTGTGATTGAGAATGATAAGGTCTTCGTGGAAACCATCGCCGACTGCACGTTTGCGGATCACTGATAGGTCAGCATCTACATAGGTAGTTCCGGTTCCGGGTACAAGAAAAAACTGAACACTGAAATACTCAAGGTCATCAGTCGAGAGGGTATTTAATTGCTGGTCATTGATGGTAAGAAGCCAACGCGAGAGAAAACGAGTATCCCAGGCAAATAACCCTGTTGGGTCAGTCAATGAAGCATCGATGTCACCACGCAGATCACTCACCACAAATGTATTTCCCTCAAGAATACTAACCGTATTTTTGCTCACTACTATCTCCTCCTCTTTATAACACGTCATCCTCGAAACAGCCGTTGAAAGACCTGAGCCAGCCCAAGTTCTCCTTTCACGGAAAGCTTTTCCTGCATAAGAGAGGTAAAAGGATTTAATTTTCCTTGTGCCATACCTTCAAAAACATCTTTTGAACACGCTATGACGCAGTCAGCACGGGTAGTATCTTTGCTCACAGTCACATACCCCAACTGTATAGAAACAAACCAGCATCCCTCATCGTCTACATCACACTCAACAATACCTGTGATACTATGCCACAGAGGCTCATACCCACGGATAGCAAGTTTTGCGAAAAACTCCTGCGTTATATCGTTTTTGTGCTGCTCATGTACAGCCATACTTTCAACCGTACCTCTTCCTGCTAGCCACACACTTTTTATCAGTTTCTTTATACAAGAAACACGCTACACAAAGTAGCACGTTGCTTGGCATTAACAAAGGTACTCTACTATCTTTGTTGCTACTCTGGTTGACCATTCCCGTCGGTCTGCCAGGACTGCGACCATCATAATTTCTCCATTTTGCAGTTGTGTTTGGATGAGTTGTGCATAGAAACCACGCATGTGCAACAATTGTTCATGTCTGCCTTGTTCCACAAACAGCTATCGTATCTCGACAACTGCTATCCTCAGACCGCGTGCGACGAGGTCCGGTTCTCAGATAATCATGTACATCACGAAATCCTCTGAACTGCTCTGAGTATAAACTCAACACTTTGTCTATCATGCTTGTGTCTCTTTTAGGGTAGCTAAATATTACTATACCTGAATTTACTTAGTTTCATATTTATCACCTAAAAAAAATACTCGTGCCTCTACGTTTTTGGCTCTCATTTTTTACAAAACCTGATCATTACAAGCATTCTTTGCTACAAACGAGGATAGTATGGTTGAGATTTCTCAACCGGCCTCTGGTACTTATTGATATATAAAAACACATCTCTACAGAGCGGAGTAAGCTCGTGTGTTATTATCCCCGTAGACCCATCGGGCGGGCATCCACGAGAAATATGCCAGGCTGGTAAAGATTTCTCTCTTTACCAATCTTCCCCTCATATTTCTCGTCCTTGCTACAGTACCATAGGTAAACAGGTAGATAGGTAAACAGGTTGCCCGATAGTAAGAATTTTGCAATTCTCTACCTGATTGAAAGAGGTTCAAGAAAGATATGCTTACCAAACCACGTGTCCCCTCAGCGGGGTTGAAAATCACACCAGCAGTTCGCAGGCGTCGTCGTGGCTTCTCGCCGCTAATGCTCATCGGTATAGGCGTCACAGCCCTGGTGTTACTGATTGGTGGCGGATTCTTCATTGTACTACCACGCCTACAGTCCCATGCTGCAACTGCTACCCTCAACATGGATTGCACATTGCAGATTCCGCTGAATCCATTATCTGCAAAAGGACTTGCTACACCCTACCAGTTGTCAGCAACCAACGCCGCCAATGGTCCTTGTAACGAAGCCAACATCAACCAAACGGCCTTCGTGCAAGGAGTGATCTACAATCCGGCAACCGGCGCATTTAGCGTCTATAGCCCGTTGGTGGTTGACAAGGGGACACAACCGGCAGTCGTTCCAACAGTACCAACGCTGCCAGCGAATGCTGTTGTTGGCCTATGGTTCGGCTTCAATGGCAACAATCTGACCTTGCAAGGGACAAAGGCCCATACGCTAGCCAATGCACACTGTGTCAATGGTCTTAATCAATCCGTCTTCGGTCAATTCTCCTACTGCAACGCTATAGCCTTCTTTGCTGCCGCTAACCAGGGAATCGCGGCTGGCAAAGTACATGTACCAGCTTTAGCAACCGCGAAAGACGGTCTACCTTGCCCAACCACACGCGATTTCAGTATTGTTGACCAGGACCAGAGCGACAACGTACAAACACAATACATAGCGACAGGCAACGGTCAGATTGCGCAATTCAGCGCAGCCAATCAGGCTCAATTGCAGAACACGACAGTACTGGGCAATCCAAGTGACAATGCTCTGCTCACAGCCTTCGTTGATCCGGCCCTGGGTTGTCAGTCCTGGCAAGCCCCCAACCTCGCTGACAACAATACGCCAGTCTCCGCGCTACCACTGGATGAGCTGCAAGCAGCTATGGATCAGAAAGCGCCGATTGCACTGATTCCATTGGGTGATCCTATGACCCTGGTCAACAACAATCCAAGCCTGGCCAAGACAAACCTCTACCGCCGGGGTAGTAATCAGACTCGCGCTCAGAATGCGCAGCAGGCTAGCACCACCACCTACTGTCAGAATCTGGTCAATACAGGTTTGCCACGCATACTGCTAGATCGCCCTATCACGATCAACGCGACCACCCCTGCCGCAGCAATGGCAAACTCGCTCTTCACCTTCCTAGCGATGCGCTTCATGCAAACCTATACCAATCTCAATTGTCAGAATCTGCTCAACAAGCCTAACCCTGTCACAGTGCAGATGGATGGCAATGGAGTGGTCATCTCAGCTACCATTACCCTACCGCAAGGTGCGGGTGTGGGCATCACTGGTACCGGTGGCGTACAACAGGTTGCGATGGGTGCAGCTTCTATCACCCTGGACCCCAACGCGGGCAATGCTCCTGTAGCATTGAACATCGTCTATCCTAACCATCCAAACCAACACATCTTTGTCAACCTGGTTCCCAATAGCTGCACTGGCACACCAGTCTTCCAACAAATGGAAGATACTGATGGAGCGGGCAACAACAACGCGAATACCGTGGTCAACGGACTGCGTGGCCTACAGAGTCTGCCCGCTAACTGGTTCTTTACTGTCACCGATCCCACACAGAACAATGCCGTCGTCGCATGTGGCTCCGTTCTCACCAACGGCATACAAGGTCAGACCGTGTTGGGCATTGTTGTCGGCACGAATGCCACAGCCAACAATGGCGCGGCACAAGGAGGTATGTCATCCAACACTGGAAGCCAGACACCTCCAGGAATGACAACAGGAGGACAAAAGAAAAAGCACCAGAAATGGTAAGTAGACTTATGCGTCTAGCCACTGATAATATGCTATCGAGGCTTACGCTGTTCGCATAACAATTGTCCATCAACGAGCAAAGCAGGAAGCGTGAGGCATCTCTTGAATGCCTCACGCTTCCTGCTTTGCTCTCTGGAGAGAAACCCAAAAACAAGACTAGAAGGTGACTACTGCATGATCTTTTTTCCAGGAGCGCAGTATCGCATACTTTGAATAGCAATGAGGAGCGGCGATCACCTTTACATGGAGGGCATTAACCAAGATGGCAGTTGAAATATTGAAGGATTCTTATCTTCAGAATGCTGATGAGATACTCGTTGACCAACAGCGCAAGAACGATGTTAGTAGTGATACTGAAGCGTTGAGTATGCTCTATAACCAGTTCCGACGACCGATTCACTCTTATATTTATCGTCTGCTCGGTAATATGGATGATGCTGATGATATAACGCAGGAAGTTTTTGTGCGTGCCTGCATTGCATGGGATAGCCTGCACGAGCGCGATAACCTCTCAGCGTGGCTCTATCGCATTGCCACCAATCTGTGCATCGACCTTATGCGCCGTCGCAAGCGTGTATCCTGGTGGCCTCTTGTCCAGCGCAACAACCATGACGGGATGCAAGAGGGCGCTGTCTATGAGGATTCTATGCTACTTAGCGATAGTGGAGGCATTCCAGAGATCATCGAGCGCGATCACATTCGTCTGGCATTGGCAAAGATGCCCAGAGAATATGCTATCGCGCTCATACTCAATGCAGCCCAGGGTATTTCCTACCAGGAGGTTGCTACTCTTACTCATACCTCGCCCAATGCGGCTGCAACACGCATTTCGCGTGCCAAACGCATGTTCATAGGGCAGTATCAGCATGCCAGCAAGCTTCAGCAGTGATATGAGGACAACACGTTCACTGTTGAAACTTGCTTATAGCGATTATTCTCTACCGCCGCTTTGCGGAGGTGTCGTATCTGGTTGCCAGCGTGTCGGTCGCAATCCAGTCCGTCTATCAGGCTGTTGCTTATACTGTTGCGGCCATGCTTGCTGCTCCTGTCCGTTAGATTGCTGTGCAGGCTGCTGCGGCTGCGGCTGCTGTTGAGAACCTGGAGAACCAGACATTCTGGTAGCGCCGTTTCCATTACCATTACGCTGATTGCCATTACGTTGAGCAGTTGTGGGATACGCTGCTGGTGCCGGCGTTGGGAATGGTTGTCCCGGCCTCGGTGTTCTGTACGAATTGCCGTTGCCGTTACCACTACCTATTTGCATAGGAGGCGT
>JAJZEJ010000216.1 GCA_021828635.1 Chloroflexota bacterium | reverse complement strand
CATGCCAGCACGTGATAGCCTGGGAATCATCGACCAGCCGCCCTCTGGAATCATGTGCGCCGAATATTCAAGCGTCACCGCGTCACGAACCAGAGGCGCAATAGCTGGATGCTGTTTGAACTGGTCAAGCAGATCGTAGGCACGCTGCTTCTGTTGCGCTAAAGATACAATCTGGGTGACAACGCCAATGGAGAGCGTGTCGCGGTTGGTATAGAGGAAAGCGCCCCCTTTGACGTTGCCCGAAGCATAGCCCACGTACTCGTTCGTCATGCCCTCGTCGTCGTTGAGATTGAAGCGTTCCTCAATCGTGTGAGCATCCAGGCGCAGCACCTCTTTAACACCTAGCGTCATCTCGTCGGCATGAAACTCCTTTTGCAAACCAGCTTTTTTTGCCAGGAACGAGTTTGCGCCATCAGCCGCAATCACGATGGGAGCATACAATTCGCCGTTCTCGCGTCCGCAACGCACACCTACAACGCACTTGTTCTCATAGAGCAGGTCATCGACGACGGTAGAGGTGATGAGCAATGCACCTGCGTCCTCAGCCTTGCTAGCGAGCCAGCGATCAAATTTGGGGCGCAAAATAGTGAAGCCATTGTAGGGAGGCTGGCTGAAATGTCTGGTGCGAAAATCAAGCGAAACCGCCGATTCTTTGCCCAGAAAGGTCACAGCACGACGGGTGAGATAGCGTTCGACGGGAGCTTCCTCCCAATAGTTGGGTAACAGTTCGGCAAGCAGGTTCGGCGCGTAGAGAGCAGCACCGGAAACATTTTTTGCGCCAGGATACTCTCCGCGCTCAATCAGCGCAACTTGTAGTCCGGCACGCGCCATTGCGAGCGCAGCACTGCTCCCTGCCGGGCCAGCACCAACAACAACCGCATCAAACTGTTGCATTCTGGTAGCCTCGTCCTTTACGTGTTGTGGCAACAACATTGTGCTGTGAGTGTACCACATCTGCTATACCGCTAGCTAGCGGCATGGGATAACGTGTAATATGGACCGAATAGCCATAAGAATACATGCACCTTTCCGTGATATATATATAAGATACATAGAAGTTTATTCGTATAATGTTATTTAATGCACCTTATAATGCTAATAAAGTACAGATTTATCATATGATAGCCTTTATATTGTGTGCCTTTGCCATGTATCTATGTGAAAGTTGCGGATGGCGGATGATAAAGATGTATATAAAATACATATAGCGAATCTGCTATGTATATTTTATACTATGATTCCTGGCTAGTAAGCAATGAGCTGGAGCCGTTCGATGTAGAATGGTCAGCCGATAATGACTATGCATATCAGCGATAGCAAGCAAAGGAGCAAAGCTATGATGGAAAGAACACAAATCGGTCGCTACGAGTCCTGGATTGAAGATGGCAACCTGCATCTCTATTGTCACGAATTTGGCCGTTCGTTTGGTTTCAGCACCAAGATGACCCCCGAAGAGACGATGGAGTTATTAAATTGGCTCGCCAATCATCACGAAGAGATTTCAATAGCCGCACGTACCCATGTGCCTGTGCATCAGGATAATCGCGTACACGCGCACGCATAAGACGCATAAAATATGGCCCCCATTATAACAATCGAGAAGTATTGTGGAATGGGTGCCATATTCATCTACGATTGTTCCATTGAGAGAAGTTTGCGTTTGCGTTCGATTCCCCAATGATAGCCACCGCTCTGCCCATCGTTGCGCACCACGCGATGACAGGGGATGATGACCGCGACGGGATTGGTAGCACAAGCATTGGCGACGGCACGCGATGCGGCGGGTTGCCCGATAGCTTGCGCTACCTCCTGATACGAGCGTGTCTCACCCGTTGGAATACTCCGTAACGCCTTCCATACTTTCCATTGGAATGCCGTACCCTGAATATCCAGTGGTATTTCCTCTGAGATGGTTTGACCTTGTAATAGCTCTTGCAACAACTGCATCCAGGGCATTAAATGTTCTTGGTCGTAATGTAATTCAGCCTGCGGATATTCGTAGCGCAAGCCTGCTTCAAGGCTTTCTCGATCATCGCCCAGGCGTACAGCCGCGACTCCACGCTCAGTTGCCGCCAGTAGCACATAACCCAACGTACATGCGCTAATCGTATAGCTCATCTGCACACCCTTGCCGCCGCGCCGATAGGTTTGTGGTGTCATACCAAGTTGCGTAGCCGCACGCTCATAGACGCGACTACTGGACTGATAGCCCGCGTTATAAAGCGCCTCTGTCACACTCTCACCCCCGCGCAATTGAGCCTTGAACTGCTCCAAGCGGCACGACTCAGCGTACTGACGCGGCGTAATGCCTTTGATGCGTTTGAAGGTGCGCTGTAAGTGATAGGGGCTGATATGAAACTGCTGACTGAGGTCGGCCAGTTGCAGGGAACTATCCAGGTGTGTCTCGATATAGCGGCAAACCTGCTCGATCAGTTCCGCATTCGGCTCTGTGAGTATTGCTTGCTCTGGCCGACAACGCCGACATGGCCGGAAGCCAGCTGCCTGCGCCTCCTCCGGCAAGCGAAAGAAGGTCACATGCTCACGGCGTGGGTGACGCGCCGGACACGAGGGTCGGCAATAGATGCCGGTGGAACGTACCGCGACCACAAAGGTGCCATCGGCCTCGCGCTGCCGGGCCATCATAGCCTGCCAGCACAGCTCTTCGTCTAAATGTTCCGGCTGTATTTTGTCCATAGATATCATGCTGCACATCCTTTCTCTCGTTTCGTCCTGTTGCAAGTATACGGTAGAGGGAAAGAATAGGCTATCGGTTTCTTGCGCTTCAAAGCGTCTTGCTCCCTATTTAGTTTTGTTGTTCTCGCAACCGGAGTGTTGCCTCTATGTCAGGTAGTATTAACAAATCTTTTGGGCGTCCAGAGGCATGCTTACTGGCTATAAGTGCAGGAAGGTCAAGTACTAGTAGTTGAAAACCGAATAATGGGACAGCGATGGCGGCGTTTTTGACTTGCGGATATGTTCCAACACCAGGTACTGAGTGCATAAGATCAAGTTCTGCAACATCGGTGCGTAAGGTTAAAATAGCTGTTTGTTGAAGTGTTTTTGTATCTAAGTGAAATGGTAATGTGCGTGCTTCTTCGTCCGTTAAACCTTGAACACGAAGTCTTGGGTGGAGGGAAGCCAGTGCTTTTTCGAGACGAACAATATTTGCCGAATCTGGGTTATAACAGATATCAATGTCTTGCGTGACGTATGGGACACCTAATGCTACTGCTGCAAAGCCACCAATGATTACAAAATCAACATTGCTTTGTGCTAGATTTTGAAATAAAAGAGGCAAGTTCATACTCATAACTGCCCCCCTTGCGTTTTGCGCTGAATAGCAGTTTTGTAACCTTGATGTAGCTCCCTTGCAAAGGCCAGTAGCTCAAGCATTCTTATGATACGTTCAGTTGGCGTGCGCTCTAAGCTGGTTTGAACAAGACTCAAGTCAACACCCCATGCGGCTAAATCTTGTAAACGTTGCTTCCTTTCCTCTGTGCCGAGAGGTTCTGCTGACCCAAGGATAGAATCCCTATTTGAATGCGTAAGCTCCATAAAAAAACTCCTTTGTAATGATACTTTTATGTAACGACTACTGTAGTATAACATGTGTGTGTAAAGGTTTCCTTTGCCACTAAGTATAACGAAGCTGAAGCTATGTTGTTCAGCGATAGCGATAAGCTATATAGGCTGAAAGGACGTGTATGGCTCAGTCCATGTTCTGAAAGACACGCGCTCACCCCAGGGCAATACACCCATATTCTGAAAGTAGTCCCATAGCCACTAAAGATGTTCCTTTCTAACTGGTTAGGGTGCTTATGTTGGTGTTAAGGGAAGAAATCGGAGATGGGGAGTTGTATTCGCTGGAGGAACAAGAAGTACAGAGTGCGTCTCAAGGCGCGTTAAAGTGTACCTAATAGAAGTTGTAGATGTCATTGTGATCTGCCTCGGCCGGTCCTTCAAACATGCCTATCATTTCAGCAAATGGGTCTTCTGTTGCTCTAATCCCTTCTTTAGCGAGCAATATATCTAATGCCCTGCGCAAAATCTCTGCTTCCGTTATTCCTTGTTGTTGTGCAAGTTGTTTGACAGCGCGGTCTTGTGCAGGTGTGATGTATGTTTGTTTGCGTATAAGTTCCATAGAAACACCTCCATGATGTCATTATATAACATCGAAGAGAAAATATCACCTCTAAATTTACTCTACTGTGTTTCCCAGCTCTATCCACGCTGGCAAATGTTCTAGCAGCAAACTAAAAATGGTGCGTGTTCCTTCGACAAATATCTCTATGTTGCCATAGGCTTCGCCGTGGCTGCCCACGAGATCGGAGACACCGCGCAAGATGAGGCAACGCACATTGTTGCGGCTGGCGATGTAGGCAATTGCACCCGATTCCCAATCGCCTGCCACAGCTCCATATTTTGTTTTGAGCATGGGAATATCATCAATCTGGAGATCACGGTCGGCAGAGACGAGCAGACCGCGCTGGACAGGGTGCGGATAGTTTTTAGCGAGCCACGTGAGGTCGAGCGTCGTGGCATAGGCGGCGATTGCTTCATCAGCACCGGTCATCATCTCGATAATATCGTAAATAATTGTGCGCTCGACGAGAATAATTGTGCCGCGTTCAATCGCGCCTTCAAAGCCACCGCAGGTACCTATGTTGATGAGCAGGTTCGGCAACCAGTGGTCAATCACATATTGTGTCGAGGCCGCAGTAGCGACCTTACCCCAGCCGCCGTGAAAGAACAATATTCGTTCTTGCTGTTCACTCACCCGCATCTCTGTCTCGAACCATGCTCCCATCGGTGAGCTATGCTGCTCAACATCGGGGAAGAATGTACGCAGTATGCGCCACTCTATGTCAGCTGAGATGATGATTGCGGTTGACATAAAAATGCTCCGGTGGGACGTGACAAGCGCGTCCCACATTTTGTGATGCTAGACCAGTGTTGCCAGACGGCGTACACCCTCTTCAATCTGCTCTGGCGTCAAGGCGCAGAAGGGCAGGCGAACGAAGCGTGCGCCCAGGCTGGCGATGTCTTCGCTCTCGTCGAGCGGGTCGGCAAAGAAATCCTGACCATTAGTGAGCATGAGTCCCTCTGCTTGAGCGCGTGTTAGCAGATCGCTACTATTGGCTGATTCTGGAAGCGTGATGCTGACGAAGAAGCCGCCTTCTGGCTCGGCGAACGGAATGCCAGGGAGATGCTGCTTGAGTGCGCTGACGATAGTATGCAGGCGCGGCGCGTAAAGTTTTTTCAACGCCTCAAGATTTGAGGCAAAGTAGCCACGTCGGTGAAAGACGACCACGGCGGCCTGCGTGGGCAACACTGGTGCGAGAATAGTATCTTCAGCTAGCTTGGTAAGCTGCTTGACGAAATCGGCGGGACCAATGAGATAGCCGACACGCAAAGCCGGGCTGATCAGCTTGCTATACGAACTGAGCGTGAGAACGTGTTCAGCATTGATGTCACGTAAAAGTGGCAACGATTCGCCGGAGTAGCGCAAGGTGCGGTAGGGTACATCCTCGACCAGCCAGAAATTATAGCGTTGAGCGAGGTCTACCAGCGCCTGACGCTTCTCGGCTGAGGTGGTGACGCCGGCAGGGTTCTGAAAATCTGGAATGACGTACATAAAGGTAGGCTTTTGTTTGGCGATGACTTCTTCCAGGGCGGTCAGACTCACACCATCGGCTTCGAGTGGAATGCCAATAACCTTTGCTCCACGTCGGCGGAAGGTTTTGATGGCGCGATCATAACTCGGTTGCTCGACAAAAACCACGTCGCCCGGCTTGACCAGCATCGCAGTTAGCATATCTTGCAGGTGCAAAGAGCCATTGCCGACCAGCACCTGATCGGGCGAGAGATAGGCTGCCTCCAGCCGGCGCGGCGCCTTGGCGAAGGTGCAATAATGGCAGAC
>JAJZEJ010000235.1 GCA_021828635.1 Chloroflexota bacterium | reverse complement strand
CGAGTTCGTCACGCAACTTGGCTTCATCCTCACGTGAAAGCGAGGTATGAATAATACGAAAAGTGGATTTGTATGGCTCGATAGCCTGCTTTATCTTATCCAACACAGCATCATCGGTCAACAAGAACAATGCTGCCTCGCCTGGCTTAATCTGGCTACTCAACTCTTTGATAAAATCATCGTTGATCCCGATGTCGCTCATCTTTCCGGTGAGCGCCCCAATACCTGCACCAATAGCTGCACCAGCAAAGGGAGCCAGGAACAAGAGACCCAGCAGCATGCCCCAAAATGCGCCGCCCAATGCACCAGCTTTCACCAAATCCTGTTCTTGCTTAATCTTTGGCTTGCCGTTCTTATCGCGCGTGAGAATGGCGGCATCCTCGATACGAATCAGGTTCTGCTTCTGTAATTGCTTCAATGTGCCTAAGACTTTAGGAACATCATTTGGATTCTGGAATTCCAGAACCGTCAAGGTACTCATGGATATCTCCTTTCAGATCAACAAAACATGGTTACAACTCGCTACCATCAGCACGCTAAAAGACAAAAGCCTGTTACAATTCTCTAACCACTATTTTTCTATTGAGGCAATCAGCTAAGAACCATCCAATATCATCATTGCTCTTCCAGGTTATCCAGCATAGCGCGGACAAACCCCACAGCTACGGAGAGCCAGTCGAATGAGCGCGTCCAATCGACCCAGGCTTGTTGTGTGGGCCAGCCCGAACGATAGCGCGAAATCAGGTCTTTCGGCATGGCAACGGCCCATTTCATACCCTCACCCAGACCACCAGGGGTGAGCCAGAGGACAATAGTAAAAGCATTTTCGTTTGGTAGATGCTGCTTCCAGTCTGGTATTTGTTTTAGTAGAGCATCGTGTCGCCAGATGCTAAAGAGCGCGGGGTCTTCGGGTGAGCCACTCGTTGAAGGTTGTAGCGTGAGTACCTGGCCTACAACGGCTGTGCGTTCCCATTCTGGAAAACGTAGCCAGACCGAATAACGATACTCGTCCAATTTGGACCAGACCAGGAAGTCGCGGTAGCCATTGCGTTCCAAACGACGCTCGGTATCGCTCTGCCAAATTTTCACCATCGCATCAAGGCGTTTCTGCTTTTCCTCTTCGCCCAGACTTGCGAGTGGTCCGGTATTAGCTGGATACAATTGGTTGGGCTGTGTTGGCATACATTGCTCCTGGTGCTTCTGGAATTGTGTGATTGAGCCAGGTCAACAGATCATCAGCCAGAGGCGCGACAAAAGTACAGAGTGCTTGGTCAGGATAGCGGCGCAGGGTCAAGCTATGGGCATGCAAAAACTGACGTTTTAACATGACATCTGCTGTCGGCTCTGAAATGGGCAAGGTATAGGTCTGGTCGCCGACAATGGGATAGCCTAACGCGGTGAGATGAGCGCGTATCTGGTGCGTGCGTCCCGTAATTGGACGTGCCTCAAGCAGACTATAGCCGCGCAGATGCGTCAGCACACGCACAGCCGTGATTGCCTCCTGACCATCTGGACCCACAACACAACGGCGGCGATCATCAGGGTCACGTTGTAATGGTCCATGCAGTAGCAGTTCATCGCTTAGAGTGACCGTACTTAGGTCAAAGTGTGATGTGGGAAGAGAAAAAACGTGCGCGGAGCCATCCGCATCATGCTTTGTGACAGTAAAGGCTGTACGTGGCATAGCCCAATTTGGTGAGCCAGGAGAGACAAGCGCCAGGTAGCGTTTCACAATCGTATGGTCATGAAACTGATGAACTAAAGAACGTCGCGCACGCTCTGTACAAGCCAACGCCACTATGCCCGATGTATCTTTGTCCAGGCGATGCAACAAACAAGGACGCGGCAACGGTCCCTCTTCGCGTATCAAACGCTCACGGCGCACCTGACGCAGTAGCACACGGGCATGTTCTGGTGCGCGGCTCCATTCCGGCTCATCCGCTAGCTCCGGCGGCGTCCACGTTTCCGCCTGCTGATTGGCAAGATAGGCTAAGAGAGCATCCCACAATGTATCGCCATCTACATGCTTATAGGTTGGATGAATAACAATGCCCGCCGGTTTGTTGAGCAGCAGCATGTGATGGTCCTGGTAAATGATGTGTATCGGCTGTGATGGATACGCCATTGTCTCGTGCATAGCCTCAGTATAGGGGATGAGAGGAAAGGCGTCAATGAGGTTGCCCTTCCCGCGCTTTACGTAGCACTTTGCAACTATGATAGAATGGTACCACGTACATGTAGACACGCATTACCGGGCAAGCAAAGAGGTATTACAATGACATATGTTCACTATACAACGCATCCCACACTCCGTGACCCGGTCTTCATTGTCGCCTTTGGGGGATGGAATGACGCGGCAGACTCCGCGACAACAGCCATAAAGTTTTTAACGGATCGCTGGAAGCCAACAAAGTTCGCCGAGATCGACTCGGAGGATTTCTTTGTGTACACCGAAACACGGCCATCGGCTAAGCTCGTCGAGGGTCTGCGACGTGCGATCATCTGGCCGAGCAACCAGTTCTATGCTCACGTCGAGCCAGAAAAGAGCCACGATGTGGTGTTATTGCTAGGGGCCGAGCCTCAGCTCAAGTGGAAGACATTCAGCGAGGCATTTCTGGAAATTTGTCAGCTTACACAGGTCTCTGAAGTTATTTTCCTGGGAGCCTTGCTAGCTGATATTCCACATACCGCAGCAGTGCCGATCACCGGCACGGCCACAACACCTGAACTGGTGGAGCGCCTACGCGAGATGAGCATACGCCAGTCACGTTATGAAGGCCCGACCGGCATTGTCGGCGTGCTACAAGATGCCTGCCAACAAGCTAATATTCCTGCCGCCAGTTTATGGGGGGCCGCACCGCATTATCTGGCCGCTTCACCGAATATCAAAATCACAGCCGCGTTGCTGGCCGCGCTAAATACTTTCCTTGCATTAGGCTTGAACCTACGCGACATCCAGGCGGATGCAACACGCTTCGAGGAACAGATCACGCGCCTGGTTGCCAGAGACCCGGAGGCCAGTGCTTATGTACGTCGCTTAGAAGAACGCCATGCCGGCCTTAGTGACGACGATGATGAGGATGAAGTGGACGACGATGACTTGGACGATAGCGACGATGACAATACACTTCCCAACCCAGATATTGTGTCTAGCACAGGCCCATTACCCAGTGCCGATACATTGATTCGGGGCGTTGAGGAGCTTCTACGCCAACAACGTGAGCATGGCTCTCAGAATTTTACTGATGATGAGGATAATGAATGAATACAGCACTCTATAGTTTAGAGGAAGTTTTTCAGCCGCGCTCAGTTGCTATACTGGGCGCGTCGCGTGCCGTCCAGAAATGGGGCAATGTGGCAACCCGGCAGTTGATGGCTGGCGGCTTCCCCGGAAACATATATCTGATTAATCCGACCGTCCCTGAGATTTTGGGACGCCAGACCTACCGGAGCCTGCGCGATGTGCCGGAGTCGGTCGATCTGGCAATTATCGCAACGTCATTTCCCCATGTTGCATCTTCCGTGGATGACTGCATCGCGCATGGCGTTAAGGGCATTGTGATGATTACTGCTGGTTTCAGTGAAACGGGGCCAGAGGGTCGCATTTTAGAGCAACAGTTGGTAGAGCGTTGTCACGCACATGGCATTCGCATTATCGGTAGCAACTGCATGGGTCTCTACATCCATCGCTCACACCTGAATACGCTCGGCATGGTCTTCCCATTACCGGTCGGCCCGATTGGGCTGGTTTCACAAAGTGGCAATCTCGGCATGTATTTCTATGCGCAGGCGCACCTGGATGGTCTGGGCTTTACAACCTTTATCAGCCTGGGCAATGCTGTTGATGTCACTTTTCCTGAGTGCATCCAGTATCTCGCCAATGATCCTGAGACAAAGGTCATCGCGGCTTATGTTGAAGCTATTCAGGTAGAAACTCTACACGATGTCACGAGAGAACTTTACGCGCAAGGCTGCTATAAGCCGGTGGTGATTCTGTTAAGCGGCGCAACCGAAGTCGGTGTACGTGCGGCGCTGGCACATACAGGCTCGCGGGCCGAAGTGCGTCCCGACCACGATAGTAGTTTGCTCGGTAGCGGCGTTGTGCGCGTGCTACGTTCCGACGAACTCTTTCCCATCGCACAAGCTCTAGTCATGCAACCACCTACGCCACGTGGCGGCAAACGTATCGCTATCGTCGGTGACGGTGGTGGTAGTGTCGTCGCGTCAGGCGATGCCGTAATCCGCTCAGGATTGGAAGTACCCATCCTGCGCAGCGAGACACAACAAGCATTACGCGCTCTGATGCCTGCCCGTGCCACGGCCACCAATCCGGTTGATGTAGCCGGAGCCGCCGACGAAGATCCACTCTCCTTCGCCCATCTCACCGAGCTTTGCCTGAAAGACCCTGATGTGGATGGTGTGATTATCACCGGCCTGTTCGGGGGCTATAAGATGCTACTTTCAGAGGATTTTGGGGCGCGTGAAGAGGCTGCCGCACGTGCGCTAGGGCAACTGGTGCGCCAGTATCAGAAACCCGTGCTGGTACAAACGGTGTATGCACGCTACGATATTCAGGCACTCAAGCTACTACACGAGGAACACATCCCCTACTACGAATCCATTGAGATCACCTGCCGCGCAATGGCTGCCTTGAGCGAGATTGGGCAATTTCTGGCTGCGCAGAGTGCGTAACACTCACAAGAGGTGTCACTATATCTATATTCGCGCTTCACAAGCATACGTTATATATAGTGACACCTATGAAGTGTGTCAGGCTAAAAGCGTGGTCAATCACGCGAATAGCCTGTTATGCTATAATAGCAGAAGTCCACTTATTCGTATTGCCGAACTTGCTCACATACCGGTACGGGAGCTTTTGCATGGGCCATTATAGACCTGACAACGGCGATTTTGCCGATGACGATACCATTGAAATCACCAATCTTCCGCAAGATGGAATCGCACAGGGGCAAGAACAATCGGAGCCGCAAACAAATGAGAGACAAACGATTTCGTTGCGAGCGCGGCGGCATCGCAAGCAAGCATTGATACACAATAGTATTGTTGGAGGCATAACAGGTGGCGCACTCATCCTATTCCTTGTCATGCTTCTAACCGGTACTCCCTGGCAACACGCATTCTCCATTTTTCTGTCACCCACGCCAACACCTGCATCGTTCTCTGGCAACAATTTTTTCTATTTTCAGGATTTACCTTCGTGGGGGACAGTGACACTCAATGGGCAACGACTCGATTCTATACCGACTACCCAGAATCATCCTCCTCTAGCTCTCGCATCTGGACAATACCAACTCGTCTGGCAAGCTTCACCCTTCTTGCCATATCGCTGTACATTGATTGTTCCTCCTGGCCCGCCACCACTATCAGTAGGTAGGCATAGCTGCCTAGTTGGCGCTACAATGCTACAATTCAATAATCGACCGATCAATGCTATCTTTATGCCAATCTCGCTCACACAACTACCCAGCGAGCCGCGTACTGAACTCGTCAAGGCAACACAGGCGCTCCTTAATACACAACAAGAAACAGCAATCATTCCGGCTGGCGACTACTATCTAGGAATGGGGGATACGCAACGTGCCTCTTTTGCGTTTCAAGCTGTGCAACATTATATCCTGGATACTAATAGCACTCAACCTCCAACTTGCACGGGCTTCGGTCCAACCAAAAACTGTTCTATCGGCATACAGGATTGTCGCTTGTTTTGTACGCTTCCACCATCATCGCCAGGCATCTGGCAAGTAGCGGCTATCTTTCACTCCGAGTGGGACTACGCGCCTCTCTCTGGCTCACACAACAAACCGCCCATCGCATCAGCCGAACAAGACGAACAATTCGTGACATTACAGATACATCGGCTGCATGATGGTTGGCAGGTTTCATTCGTCAAAAGCGCAGACAATTTCAGATCGGA
>JAJZEJ010000069.1 GCA_021828635.1 Chloroflexota bacterium | reverse complement strand
CACCAACTCATCGGCTTGCGCGAAGGTATAGGTATGTGGCGCGGGATGAACCGCATTCCACTTCATCACATTTTCCGGCGTCACCATATCAAACTGGCTCCCCAGCACCTGCCCATAGCGAGGATCGCTATTGTACGCATCCATATTCATAGCCGCGCCAATAGCGATACCCCGCTGTTGCGCCAGTTGACGCAGTGTCTGTGCTGATTGTTGTTGTTCCTGAGCAGTGGCAGAAATAGAAGGGGTTGATATGGTGCTACAGGTAGCAAGCAATACTACGAAGAGCAATAGAACGGCATTCAAGAGGCGTTTCATGCTGCTACTCTCTTAAAATATGTGCGTAGGAGCGTGATGGAACACATCTCCTACGCACAAGATATCAAAGCACATTTTTTTCGCCACTAGCGATAGGCAACCTGGGGATTGCTTTCACGTGGTAGTTGGTACCAGACATCATCGCAAATCCTCATTATCTCTTCATCAAGCGTCAGATTGACGGCTGGCAGTGTTTCGTCAAGTTGCTCTGGCTTGCTGGCTCCCAGAATGGCTGAGGTGATAGCACGATGGGAGAGAACCCAGGCTAGCGCAACCTGCGGTAACGAGAGCTTGCGTTCCTGGCATGCCTTTTTCAATTGCTCAACAGCTTGCAACTGGATGTCGTTCCAATAGCGTGCCTGATAGGTTTTACCCGCGTTGTGTAGCGTGAAGCGCGTTCCCTCAACCGGCTGCTGACCCGGTTGATAACGTCCGGTTAGCACTCCACCCGCTAAAGGGTTGTAGGAGATAACCCCAACACCCTGGTCTTCAACCAATGGGAAAAGTTCTGTTTCAACGTGACGGAAAAGCAGATTATAGCGCGGCTGCACACAATCGAAACGCGCCAAGCCGCGCTGGTCGCTGATCCACAGCGCCTTGCACAATTCCCAAGCGGGATAGTTAGAGCAACCGATGTAGCGTACCTTGCCGCTATGCACCAGATCATCCAGAGCTTGCAGTGTCTCGTCGAGAGGTGTCTCTGGGTCGGGCGAGTGAATCTGGTACAGGTCGATATAGTCTGTACCCAGACGGCGCAGGCTATCCTCAATGGCTTGCATAATATGGCGACGTGAAGCTCCCTGGCTGTTAGCTTCTGGTCCCATCGAACCACGACACTTGGTGGCCAGCACAATCTGGTCACGTCGGCCCTTGAGCCAGCGCCCGACGAACTCTTCAGTGCGGCCTACCATATCGGGTTTGCTGCCGAGTGGATAAACATCAGCCGTATCAAAGAAAAAGACACCCGCATCGAATGCCTTATCCATAATGGCACGTGAGGTTGGCTCATCGCACTGGTTGCCAAAGGTCATCGTACCCAGGCAAATCTCAGAGACCTTGAGGCCCGTGCGCCCCATACGTTTGATTTCCATGCTATTTGTTTCCTCCTGATAATGAAGTCTTTCGGAAACAGCATATCACATAACAAATTCCAAAGAGCCATTTCAAAAAACCGATAAATATATGGTAGGCATGACACATCATTTTTGCCCAGAAAGTACGTCATATTGAAACCCTTGTCGCGCTTCTTGCGTGGTGTAAATGGAAGTACATCACAACGATAAACCTATCTATCGCAGATAATAAGAGCAAGTGAAAATGGATTTTTTGAGAGGAGAGAAGGTCATGTCAACAGTACGTGAACGCGGTATGGCGCAGGTTGATAAAGCGAAAGGTGCGGCACTCACCGGCTATGCCAATGCCAAAGATGCAGCACAAGGTACCTATGCTAGCACACAAGATACATTACAGACAGGTTTAGATAAAACTCAACATACACTCGTCAATGGTTGGGAAAAGGTACAAGACTGGTTGCACACACTCAACCAGGGAAATGATATTACCAACGAGCTGCCAGTGTTAACCAAGAATCGCGGGGGTATCCTACCACACCTGACCCAGGACAACATCCAAACGGCCTCAGCGCAAGCGCAGAAAAAGGTACAGAAGAGCCTGAATAAGGCGCAGGATGCTGCCAACAAGCAGGCCGCACAAGCCAGTGCGGGTCTGGCGAAGGCGCAACAGAAGTTAGGTAAAGCGTGGGGTGGAGTACAAGACACCCTAGGAGGAGTGCAAGATACGCTACAAGACAATGTGCAGACTTCAACAGCGAAATTTAGCAAAACCCTCGATAAAGGCACGAAGAAAGCGACGAAGAATCTGACAAAGGCGACCACCAATATAAAAGGGATGAGGGATAATGCTCAGGATCGCTATGAACATCATCTCCGCAAACAGCAACGTGCGCGAAGTATGTTCCGTTGGGGACTGGTGATTGGCGTTGTGCTGGCGCTTCTTTATACTCCAAAACCGGGCGTTGAGATGCGTGCGCAACTCGCTACGTGGTGGCAACACTACCGCACGCGCCTGGGTCTATAATCTGTCAGCGTGTCGTAGACCATATGAAACCCACGGTAATGTAACGGGCCACGCATGGCACCCACGAGGGGTGCCACTACATATATGAAACCGCCCTGGAGGCGAGATGATACATGTAGTGACACCCCTCGTGGGTGCCATGCATTTATCCCTTGTGGGAACTATGCATTATTTGCGGAAACCATGCATTACAAACTTACTATTACAAACAACACCATCATCTTACTAACGACTTTACTACTTGAATATTTAACTCTACGCGGACAACGTTTGCACTTTAGCAGTCAATATTTTACGCAATAAAACTTTCGCGCGATGGAAGTAGGTCTTGGCCGTCGCTTCCGGCATACTTAACGTTTTGCCAATCTCAGAAAAACTTAACTGTGACACGTAACGGAGTAATACAACAGCACGAAACTTGGGTGGTAACGATTGAATAGCCCGTTGGAGATACTCCTGAAGATCATGGCGCTCCATGATCTCTTCGGGCAGTGGCCCTGGATCAGGCATATCGCCCAGACAGGTTACTTCCCCATCATTATTCTCTGACTCTAGTTGCGAAAAGTGGATTGCATAACGACGACGACGGCGCAATTCATCCACACAACAATTTCTTGCTACCTGAAACAACCAGGGTTTGAACGGCTCACCTGTACTGAGATGAGGAAGTGAAGTGTAAAAACGTAGAAACACTTGTTGTAATACATCACAGGACTGATCGTAATCGCCGAGAAAACGGCAGATAAAGTTGAATAATGGTGTACTGTAACGTCTTACCAGTATCTCATAGGCATCCTGGTCTCCCTCAAGAGCCTGTTGCGCTAAAATAGCATCGGACATATCAGGGGATGATCTTCTCGCCATTGTTTGTACTTGCACAAGGAACCTCCATATTCTCAGCAGATAACAACGCTTGTTTAGCTTCTAGCTTACATAATAAAAGGTTATCTTCTAATCGCCATAAATTCAATAGACTTTTTGGCGAATAAACTCTGCCCTTACGATCTGTAATCAGAAACTAAAACACGGTGCCAGAATCTTATTTGTTTCTCATGTTAGTACAAAAATAGCCCTACTATATCTTATCTGCTCTAATAAATAAGCGTACAAACGCTTATTTATTACTTAGAAACCCTTGAATAGCTCGTAAAAACGGGTAAAGTACCTTTATAACGGCGCGTAGGGGTATGATTTATCACATCTTCTTACCCGGCCTTTGTCTCTACAAACTATGATACTGACTCATAGTAGATAATGAATAATCAGGGCATGATAAATCACGCCCCTACGCCAATCACATCTTTTATGAATCGTTATCACTGATGTGAGTATTACGAAAGTACATCTACAGGTAGTTTGCAAGAACTTCAATAGATTGTATAACACGATGATCTAAGCGTGTTCTAGACGCCGCAGTTCGATCTTGCCGTTGTGCGTGCGCACAGCAAACGTGGGTTGCGCATAGACTGCCGGACTGTTGGCGACCGAGCCATCGCACAGACGGAAACCAGAGTTATGCCAGGGGCAGTAGACAACACCTTCTTTG
Source organism: Chloroflexota bacterium (assembly GCA_021828635.1). The sequence continues at coordinate 1,978 of JAJZEJ010000069.1, read as the reverse complement.
ACCATGCCTTGATCCAAGGGGCCACCCAGGTGGGAGCAGGTCGCGGCAATCGCATAGATAGCACGTCCCTCTTTGTACACGACCGCCGGAATGCCATCTACCTCAACCCGCGTAAGCTTGCCAGGCAACAGGTCTTGCTCATTCATAACCGGCACGAAGTCATCTGAGCCAGCTTCCCAGGCCACGTGATTGACGCCAATTGCATTGGAGTAGGAGAGTTCGCCGCCGATATAAGCCGAATAGAGCGAAACGGCATAGCCAGCTGTTGCCAGCGTAATAGCCGCATGGCGCTTGCCTGTCAGGCGCAGAATGGCCGAGGTCAGATTTGCCACGGTGATGCCACTGTTGAGGAGTGCATGCAACATGCCAGTACGCATCTCCATACCGTCGGTATCGACCCAGTTTGTCGCGCCAGTGACAGCCGAGGCAGTCGCACCAACGAGACCCAACCACATCGTGATATCTGCTCCGCGTGCAGAACTCTCGTCTCGCGTTTTTAGCCATAGCATGTCAAACAGTAGGGTAGAGGTCCAGGCTCCCAGGGGAATGGTGACAAAAACTGGATGCAAGGGATGGCCGAACCAGACCCCATTCAGCATGTCTTTGACACGATAGCTACTCTTGCCAGGATTACCATACAGCTGTGAGAGCCAGGAACGCACCGGTTTTGCGATGGTATCCAACCAGGGCATATGGGCTATCATTTCGCCGGAAAGACGCTTCATAGCCGGGCTGTTTGGTGGTGTCTCCATCCAGCTTCTCTTTGTTCCTACCTTTGTCTGCGTCGTCATAACCATTTCACTCCTCTTCATATTTTTCAATGTACAGTGCAATATACTATCAGTGCGATACCTGTAGCCAGCAATAATAATGTGGCGACTCAACGCCAATCAGAGAGAAAGATACCTCTGGACGCCCCGTTGTCAGCAAGTACCGCGCTACCGCTGGATTATGCGCATAGAAGCGGTGAGCGCAGAACAAAGCTTTGTGCATTGATGGAAAGTATACTTTCATCTCACGCTCAACCGGCAGAAACACATAGCGAAAACCGCGTGCTTCTAGCCAGACACGATCTTCACTGCGCGGCCAGATCAACACAATCTTGCCGCCCGTCTTTGTGACCCGCAATAGTTCTCGCAACCCTGGCTCACCGCCCTGCTCAGCATTGGCGGTGAAAGCTGAACAAGAAAGCGCCACATCCACACTCTGATCGTTCAGTGGCAATGCCTCAAAACGTCCTCGCCGTGGAATAACACGCTGTTCCGCTTCCCACCGAGATAACTTGCGACGCAAAATACGCAACAGACCAGGCGAAGGTTCAACCGCATAGACCCGACTGGCTCCATAACGCAAACACTCGATAGTAGCGCGTCCGCTACCAGCCCCTGCATCCAGCACAACACGTGAGCGCACATCTGCTTCCAGGTATTGAAAGATGCCCGGATGAAGGCGTTCACCTTCAGTCAAGGCTTCGTACAATTCCGGTGTCTTCCAATACGTCAATTCCCAGAAAAGTTGATCGAGTATTGTACTGCACGCACGCTCAATCTGCTCGTTAGCATAGGGACGATGCAGCATCTGTGCAAAGTAGCATTGCTGCGCAGGCGTCATGAGCCGCTCAAGTTGGGTGATGACAGTAGCGGGTCTTCCATGCAAAGCACATGCCAGTGTTTCCAGCGTGATTCCTGCTTGTGCATTTGACAGGACATGTTGTAGTGTTTCTTCATCGAAGACTCGTAGATCCTCGATGCAAAATGGGTTTTCAAACATTGGCTGCTGAGCTGTAGAAATGCTCCGATTCCCCATACTATAACCTTCCCAGCAAAACAACCCGCTAATACTGCCACACCTGCACTCACTCTCCTATTCACGCATTAATGCTAGAAAAAGTTTCTTTCTTCGCACGTCGAGACAGGGTACGCGGTGACCCTACACACAATACAAAAACCTGATGCCAAACCATAACACAGGGCTTATG
>JAJZEJ010000313.1 GCA_021828635.1 Chloroflexota bacterium | reverse complement strand
TCTGTCCATGACCAACCCACAGTTCCCACAGCGATACGTCCGTTTGTAGAGCGGCATCGGTTGTAGATGCCCGCATCCACTGCACATCTTGGAGGTATTGCGTTCATCTAGGAAGACAATCTCTTTGCCCGACAACTGGCATTTATAGGTGAGCATCTGCATGAATGTATACAAGCCCCAATCGTTGTAGACTGCACGATTGAGAGTTTTGTTGCGTTCCTGATGCTCTTTCATGACCATGTGTCGTTGCGAGAGGTCGCCGACCACCACGGTTCTCTCAACCAGTGTGTGGCTTATCAAGTGAGATGCTTTATGCAAGCTATCTCGTTGCTTGTTGCGCTTCTTTTGGGAGACGCGCTTAGAGACGTTCGACAAGTGAATATATCGGCGTGACTTTTTCTTGCACTTGGCCCGCTTCGCCCTGAGCTTATCCAGTTGTTTGTTGTACCATCTGCCACCCTTGAACCCACCGACATGGTAGAAGCGGCCCAGGCTATTGACGCCGGTTGCCAGCGTTTTGATGCCCAGATCAAAGGCGACCACCGCGCCTGTTTGCTGTGGCTGTTCATCGACGCTATATGGGAAGGAGGCGTAGTAATCACCCCGTCCATCTCGACTGATTGCTACCTCTTTGAAGGATGCCGGTGGTGTCTCAGTGAGGGTGACGACGACATTGGGAAACCGCTTGTGCTGCCCTTTGCCGCCGGTCGGCAAGATCAGTGTGTCACCTTCGATCTTGAGATACATGGCAGGATAGACGAGCGTGAAAAAGCAGTGGCGCGGTCGCACTCGTGGAAAGCCAGGGGTTTCCCCATTGGCGACGCGCCGGAAAAAGGCTTGCATGGCCCCATCTAAGCGGAAGTAGACCTCTGCTAAGAGTTTGCCATACACCTGAGTGAGTTCAGGGTCATGCTCACGGCTCTCGGCCAGGGTCTTCTTACACTCATTCAAGCGCCACTTTTCGCCGTCTCTGAGCTTCATCACCCACCAGTTGTACAGAGCGCGACACTTGCCTTGCATCCACTCCAGGGTTGCGGCATCCTGCTCACTGACCTCGATCTTGATTTTTTTGCAAAGCAGCATCTTTCAATACTTTCTTGTAGGAACGCAAGCCGTGAAGTCTTGCCCCGAACACGGTAATGATTGCTACCAAGTCTTGTACTAACTCTTGCTCAGGTGAGAGCGTTTCCCCATTGGTAACGATAAGTTGGCAATGATGACGCTCACAAAAGGCTTCAAAGTAGCCGTAGCCGAAGCGCACTAAGCGGTCACGATGAGCAATCACCAGACGGCGTACCTGTCCTACTTCCCCCATCTCCATGAGGCGGTTAAACTGCTTCCGCTTGTAGTTGAGACCACTACCGATGTCTGCATCCACGCATCGACCTTGAGGGAGTGTGCGTGGCAGTATGCCTCAAGTGCCTTGATCTGATTGGCTACGTCCGGCTTTTGTGCCACCCCTGAGACCCGTGAGTACACAACGGTCAATCCCTGTTCGGCTGCTTTCAACCCACGGTACTCAAGGTACTGATCGTGGGTAGAGGAACGTCGGTTGGTCACCGGTGAACGGTGAGCTTTGAGTTTGCCTGCCCTATCCCACTTTTGCAGCGTATTGGTTGTTCGGCCTAGAAGCTTGCCAAACTGTTTAGGAGAATATGTGGTATCCATACATATATCTTCCTACATTTTTATATGAATGTCAACACTGTTGTCTACCTCCTTTTGGGTGAGCGGTTTGCTCAAATCTTCAAGTGCGTTGAGCAGGGTGTCAATCTCAGCAGGCACGTTATAGAAGTGCGGTGAGATGCGAGCCACGCTACCACGAGCCGCAAGATGTACGTTGCGGGCCGCCAGTTGCGCGACCAGTTGTTGCACATTCAGATCAGACCGCTCAGGATGCGGGGCAAAACAGACAATACCGGAACGCTCACCCGCGCCATGTGGCGAGATGACCGGATAGCCCAGGCGCTCAAGCCCCTTAATAGCATACCCGGTTAGCCCAAGAATGCGTTGCTCAACGGCCTGCATGCCACCATCCAACGACTCGAAGATGCTTAGCGCGGCATCCAGACCAACCACACTAAGTGCATTGGGGGAACTAAACTCTAACCATGTGGCTCCAGCTTTGAGCGGCTGCGTATAGTTGAAGAAATCAAACGGCTCGGCTACACTAAACCAGCCCTTGCGGCGCGGCTTGAGTAGCTCATGCATACTATCCGCGACATACAAAAAACCACTCGTCGAAGCTCCCAACAGCCACTTATGACCTTTTGAAGCCAGGAAATCCACGTCCAGTGCCTGTACATCGACATCCAGAGCGCCCACAGCCTGCATGCCATCTATGCCGCACAGAACGCCGCGTTCGTGACAATAACGGGCAATAGTGGCAATATCGTTGCGGTAGCCAGTCGAGAACTCGACGAGGCTCAGCGAGACGAGGCGGGTGCGCTCATTGATATGGGCCAACACATCTTCTGTCGGGATGCACTGCTCACGCGCTGGTACCAGATGGACACGCACACCATGTTCTTGTAGATTGAGCCAGGGATAAACGTTGCTAGGAAACTCGCCTTCTGCTGTCACAATCTCGTCACCCTCGTGCCAGCTCAGCCCATGCGCGATATGCACCAGACCATCGCCGGTGCTGGCCGCCATAGCAAACTGCTCCGGTCGCGCATTCAGCAACGAGGCTAAACGGCGATACGCCCCCTGCTCGTGCATATCCCAACGCGCCTGATTGATCGCGCCATACTCGCTCAGATCGCTGATATGCTCCTGCATCGTCAGCGCGACGGGACGTGGCAAAGGGCCGACCGCAGCATGATTCAAATAAGTGCTATGGCGCGTGATGGGAAAAAAGACATGGCGCAATTCAGAGACATCGCCCTCCGCCACAAATTCATGCTCACCCTCCTCAACCAGCAGCAGCGATTGCAGCATCTCATCCAGATCAGGCATAGTCAGGGATTGTTTCTCGTTTATCACACAAAATATCCTTTACTCGCTATAGCATTCTTCAATCTGGCATTATTATATACCCCACAGTATTTTAATGAGTCTATCAGCGAAGAAGGTGCATTGTTCCTTGAGTTCCTTATCCAACAGCGCCACGAACTGCGCTCCAGGACAGAACAGCGAGACAAAATGCTGTGGATTGGCTCTCACTAAGAGTTTGGTAATATCATCCCAATCCCCCTTACAAACAATTTCATGGAACAAATGTACCGTATCTCAGCAATTTTGTCAATATATTTCAAAAAAATGTGAAAAAACTGTCATTATCATATATTGAAAATGCTATTACACAATAATATGACTTTATTGAGTGTTATGGGTAGCATAAATCAGTGCAGGTTATGTACCACTTGCGCAAGCACACCAATGGCAATCACGGCCAGCAAAATAATCACAATAATGATGGCGGCCATGCGGAACTGTTGCATCGTATTGTTGGCCTGTGGTTTGTCCGGCTGGTAAGGTACTGGTTTGACCAGTTCCAGGTTATTCAGGTCGTGCAGCATATCGCGTATGGACTGATAGCGTTTCTGCGGATCACGGCGAATAGCTTTCATGACCACAGTGGCCAGTTCTTGTGAAAGATGTGGGTTATAGTTGAGGATTGAGGGCGGGTCTTGTGAGACATGCTGATTCATGACTGCGAAAACATTCTCACCATCAAAGGGAGTGTGACCACAGAGCATCTCGTAGAGAATGATGCCGACGGCATAAACATCGGAGGCAGCAGTGCCGCGTTCGCCCTTGAGTTGTTCAGGTGACATATAGTCGGGGGTGCCAACGGTACCGGTGAGGCCACGCCAGGTGACGCGGCGAGCGCCCTCTAGCAGTGCTATACCAAAGTCGATGATTTTGACATTGCCATCATCCTGCAACATGATATTCTCTGGCTTGATGTCGCGGTGGAGAACGCCATGCTCATGACAATAAGCCAGCGCATCACAGATTTGCAGCGTGATACGCAATGCCTCATCGACGGAGAAGGGATTGGGCGCATTATCTTCCAGCACGGCACGCAGAGTCCGTCCCTGAATGTACTCCATCACCAGGTATTGGTCGCTACGCTCCTCGTCGGTATTCAGCATATGCTGTATATGGGGATGATTGATGCGGCTACCGATCTCCGATTCGCGTTTGTAGCGTTCGTAGACAGCGATATTGCCGATGAGGTCATCATTGAGGAACTTGAGAACGACTTGCTGCTGACTATTGACATCAAGCGCAAGATAGACACGGCTCATGCCACCGTGTCCAAGCATTTTGATGATCTCATAGTGATCAACACGCGCCCCTGGTACGTATGTAATCGTCATACATCCTGCACATACTAGTCTCAAAAGAGACAACGCCCTTCTAAGCCTCTAGTATAGCACAGCACAGACGCATTCACCAGAGACAAAAGTAACGATTATTCTGAAACATACACCACATGACATCCACCATTGGATGCCATGCAGTGTATAACGCGGGCAGCAGAGCGACAGAGAGTTTGTCTATGACATCCATAATGGATGTTGTTGGCATGGCACCCACAAGGGATGCCACTACATGTATAGTGAGTGTAACGCGGGTTTTTATGTAGTGGCATCCCTTGTGGGTGCCATGTTCATTACTCCGCCATGCTCACTACTCTCCCGCACCTACTTCAATTGCGATGTCGCGTTTCTCCTTGTAGTCTTCAGGATGCAGAATGGGTATGCCTTTCGTCAGTTTCTGGATGTACAGGTAGCCGAAGCCGATCACCAGCCAGACGAGACTGAATGCACCAGCGATAATCGTATCAACCTGGGTTGAACCACCACCAGCGATGGCATAATAGAGAACAGCGATCAGCATCACGACGTTGAGTATTGCGCCAAGCCAGGGGGCAATCAGTGTGCTAAAAATGTTGCGCTTTATGACGCCAGCGAAGGCTACGACACAGATGATGCAGGTCATGCCATAGAGCAGGAAGGTACCAATATTGGAAATCAGGGTGATCTGCGTCAGGTTGTCAACGTTCAGCACGCCATACGCACCAATGATCGCTGAAAGTACTGTCAGCACGATGACACCCACATGGGGGGTGCGATACTTACCATGCAGGAAACCGAAAACCACTGGCAGTTCAGTATCTTTGCCCATCGCGTAGGTCACACGCACACCAGTGTTGAGACAGGAGAGCGAGGTACCAATCAGAGCAATAACGACGGTTAGCGCGATAATAGTAGCAAAGGTTACGCCGTTACCACCAAGCATCTGGTTGCCAATGATCTTCGCCATATCACCGATAGGAGCGCCCGATGCAAAAGCTGCCGAGAAACCAGTGCCAGCACTGCTCTTGTAACCGGTATTAATGAAGAAGTTCGCCGCGAAGTACTCCAACAGGTAGAAGATCACGGCCTGGATGATCAGTGAGAGGATAACACCACGTGGAATATCACGACCAGGGTTTTTGGCCTCCGCACCCAGGGCAGTGGCTGACTCAAAACCAACTACCAGTAGGATGGCGATGGTTGACTGATAGAAGAGACCTGAAAAACTGTGTGGAGTGATGACGCTTAACGCACTGGGATACAGATAATGAATATTCGGATGCGAAAGACGATAGGCAAAGGCCAGAGCGGAGAATGTTACCAGAGCCAAAATCTGGATCACATTGATCACGATATTCGCCATAGTCGAACCTGTGACACCGATATACGCGATTGATCCCACGATAGCCGCGAAGACAATGCAGACGATAATTTCCTGTAACGGCGTCCCGAAACTGGGAATGAACGTCTGAATGATGTAGGTGACGACCAGGCCCATGAAGGCCACCATCACACCAGGATAAATCCAGTAGTAGAGATGTGAGGCCCAACCAATAATAAATTTGCTGAGACGGGCGAACTTGAAGTGGCGATGTTCCTCTTTTTGTAGCAGAGCGGCCTCCGCAAAATAGTAGGAACTGCCCGTGCCGGCTTCAGGATAACGACCCGCGAGCGCG
>JAJZEJ010000403.1 GCA_021828635.1 Chloroflexota bacterium | reverse complement strand
TGCTCGGCCAGATCTTCTGCCGTCAGAATTATGGTGAGTGTGGTGTCCTCGCCTGGCCAGAGCGTGGTGCGAATGACGCCAGGGAGATAGAGGTCGTCAATGGCGGCGCGACCGGCATCGGCATCGCGGCGGCGCAAGAAGTTCCAGTACCAGACGTTGGTGGGAATGAAGGTTGTCTGGCTAGCGGAAGGGGCTACAGCCAGCAGGTGATAGGGCTGGCCGTGTTCGCTGGCGCGAATGGTGCAGCCGACAATGCCCGTTGGTAGCAATGGTGCGTCTTTTCTATCCTGCTCATGGTCTTCGGTATGGGTAGGCAGTGGCTGAACCTGAAAATCCCTGTGCTGGTCGCCCTGCTGAAGCGACTGGTGGGGACGATAAGCTGCGAAAGGCAACAGTGTCAGGGTCAGCGCGTGTTGTGTTGCTTCCGCATATTCATGGTAGCGTCCATAGCTAAAGTTTGCGCTGGTACGGGTAAGGCTACGCTCAAGTTCTGGATTGCGTAGTACGCGATACTGGATATAGGTGGTATGGCGATCCTGTGGCATCCAGATACGCTTTTCCAGCATCATGCCGTTGATACCGCCAATATGATAGGTGAAGACGGGAAAGCCCTCTTCCAGACGAAATGCCTCCAGATGGACAAAGCCCGATGGGTTCAGTGTGCCATCTCGGTACTCATTGGTGCCAAGATAATAGGTACGTTCGTCGAAAATGACCTCTTCGTCGATCTTCGCAAAGAGAAGATGGGGTGTTGAAATATCTTCAAGCGGGACTACCAGTAAGCCATGCTCCACGCGGGTTAGCATGCCTGCAATCGTTCCCGCCGCATATCCCCCCAGGCCATTGGTGACGAGCCATTCACGTGTAGTGGTCTCGTTGAGGTCACAACACACGTTGCGATCATATGCAATGGTCATAACAGACCCTCCAAGCCCCTCGGTAGACGGTCGAAACTACTCTGTTACGCAATACTGGGCGCTCAACCCTCGCAAGTGGTGAGCGCGAGCTATCAAAAGCTACTTGGTTATGTTGACTCATGGGATACATGGTGCGCTACATTGCGCCCATCATGTTCGTATCGTTCATAGTGTAACATACTATGACGCTGGATACAGCAAAATCTGTATCATTTTTGCTACAAAATCACAAAGTTGTAAGATTTTCTTGACAACATTTGCCTGACTCTGTGATACAATCTGTCATCACTGCGTAGTTACATTGGTTACATTTGCATGATTGATCTCAAATATATATTCGGTACATTTAGGAGGATACCATCATGTTCTCCCTTTTCCCCCACCGACGCTGCTTTGCTTTACTTTTGGCTCTTCTAATTTGTTCTCCACTACTCTCTTTAGTATTGGTTGCCTGCGTTAGTAGTACGTCTTCTACGGTTTCTAGCAGAAGCGGAGCGGTCGTAAAAACATCTTTATCGTCTGTTCCCACCAATGACCTGCTCACGCCAGGTGTATTGACTATCGGGAGTGATACCACATATGCGCCACAGGAGTTTATTGACCCTACGACTAACCAGCCAGCAGGTTTTGATATCGACCTGATTACAGCTATCGCTCAACGCCTCCACCTGAAGACAAAAATTGTGCCGGATAGTTTCAGCAGTTTGCTAAATAACCTACAGAGCCACGAGTTCGATATCGCTATCTCTGCTATCGGTATCACCACCGAGCGCCAGCGCCTTGCCGACTTTATACCTTATTTTCGCACCGGTGAGTCGTTGTTGGTACAAAAAGGCGATCCTCTGCATATTCAATCGCTGAGTGATCTCTGTGGACGCAAGGTAGCAGTGCTGGTTGGTACCATTGAATATGCTGACCTGCATATCGCTAGTAATGCGTGTAGTAGCAGTCATAAAGCAGCTATAGCTGTGATTGTTTTTAATGATCAGAATACAGTTATACACATGTTACTAACGCATCAGGTTGTTGCAACCTACCAGGATGCGCCGGTAAGTGATTACTTTGTCAAGCTGAATCCCACACAACTTGTCGTCGGTGGTGTGGTAGCTGATTGGAATCTTGAGGGTATCGCAGTTCGCAAAGGCAATGTAGCTCTGTTTCGTGCTATCCAGACGGCTTTTAATGCAATCAAGGCTGATGGCTTATATACGAGTCTGCTTGCGAAATGGGGTTTATCCAATGAGCAGGTTATGATCTTGCCTCGGTACAATGTGGGTGATGCATGAGAAGCCGGATTAACCATGACACGATGAGTATGGGTACCTACACGTAACATATGCATGCATATGACATATCCACGTATGGCACCCACAAGGGGTGCCATGTGTCACATCAAGATTGGCGAAGTAGTGGGTTTCATAGGTCGATCATCGGTGGCATGGGTTCGCTGATTTGGTGCGGTAGCCCGCAGACATGCTGGGGCAGAATAAAATTGGGCGTCTGATCGAGCAGGCTCACGAAGGCATGCAATATTTCAGGGTCAAAGCTCGTTTCCATTCCTTGTAGCATGCGTTCACGGGCTGCCTCTTCATTTAATGGTCCCTGATATGGGCGCTGCGATGTGAGTACGTCGTAGACATCCGCAATCGTCAAAAGGCGTGCGCTGAGTGGAATATTCTCGCCACGCAACCCGGCGGGATAACCATGCCCATCCCATGCCTCATGGTGATAGAGAACAGCTTCAACGTAGAAGGGAGCGACTTCATAACCGATCAGGATCGTTGCTCCAATTACAGGGTGGCGCTCCATCTTACGCCGCTCTTCGCTGGAAAGGGCCGCCGATTTATTCAGGATATCGTTGGTGATCCAGGTTTTTCCTAGATCGTGTACCAGGGCTGCCAGGGCGAGGTCGCGGGCTTCTTGCCTGCTCCATCCAAGATAGCGTGCTAGTCTCTGCACGTAGGTGGCGACACGACGTGAATGTTCGTAGGTAACAATATCACGCTCCTGGATGCTGTGGGCCAGAGAGGACAGGACTTTCTTTGTCTCCAGGTCTCGCTGGTCTCGCTGGTCTCGTTCGGTCTGCGCTATTCCCACCACGTTACGCTCCCACGGACTATACGGTAGAAAATGGGTACTTCCTTCTACCTTAACGAAGATACAACAGTATAACTACGGAGTGAACGGTACAATAAACGACTATAGACATGGTATATACAAGTGGTTCCTTGACTTCTTGTTTGCATGAAGATGGTACCCTGATTTGTTAAGAACCACTACATATTAATATGTATACGGAGTTCTGTCCATTGAAGACGTTAGATAAGTACTTTTGTATCACTTTTTACATGAGCTTATCGTCTGAGGATGTTTAGAAATATTTATTTTTATAGTTTTTTACTACTCTTTATCAATTATCCCCTCTGCGGACGCGATACCTATCACTGCAAGAACGGGTTTCTAGATGTAACGTTTTGTCAGGTGTGAACGTGAAGGCGGTGAAGAGAGAATATATACACGGCAATCACGACAGTTCCCAATACCTACGCTGTGGTTGTTGCTACCCTGACAATTGTCAAAGAAGAGATTTCGGCAGGGAGAAGGTTCCATGAGAGATGCCAGGATACTTGGCAGGAACCAGCATATTAAAGCAGAGTTTAATACCGACGCGGGATCATTGGAATTATTGCTCGATCATACAACCTCTGATGTACATCTTGCGCCTGATGAGGTATATGACCTTTTTTCATGGCTCTATAACTATCATCGAGATATGCTGGCATTTCAGATGTTGCGTGCCAATCTGGGTATTGGGTGTGGCGCGGCACCTGGTGAGCAGCAGATATCGGTGGAGAGACAGAGGGAAGATTTGGGGCAGAAAAATTCTACGGCATGCTTCCTCTGTCAGCAAGAGCAGCGTACTACCTGTGAGCTTTGTAGAAAGAGACTCTGTTCGACTCATCGACGCGAAGTCAATGGCTACTTTAGCCTGCGCCGCTATATCATGTGCGATACCTGTGTGCAGTACTATCAGCAGTTTATCGGTTCAAACCGCTTGTGATGACCTGTGTTATGACGCTGGCACTCATGGTGTGACCGCGTTTTATCTAGAAGGAGTACACATGGATATTCAAAATACACCGGAACCGCGTGAACGTTATCCTCTTTTGAAAAGTGACATCGAGGTAAAGAGGCGGGAGATGCAACAGCATAGCTCGTCTGCTGATGTTTCTGGCGCATTTGAGGAACTACAATCTTTACAGGCTTCTGTTAGTGGGATTGTATTGCCTCCGGTGTTGAGTATTGTGTCCGAGGAAGAGGAGGAGGCTCCCGCTTCAGAAGTATACGAAGTAATGTGGGCAATCAGACCAATCAAAGAATACTCGTACAAGCTGGTCTGCTGTCGTAATCAGCTTGGCATTGGCATGTCCAATCCCGGCCCACGTTAATCACTTAGCTCTACACCGACTTGATGGATACGCTTGGATTTAGAGCAGATCGGTTGGGATACCTTCGATTTCCTGACCGATCTGTACCATGTGTGCCGTTGTCACAGTCCGCTAAATGTTTTTACCAGACAGAACCCCCAATTATTCCTATGTGCTTGCATTTTCTCTCTTTTCTTGTTCCATCCACTGTATACTGTAATTACACAACCCGTATAGCGCATCGCGGGCTTGATATCGGTGGCTTCGGCGACTAAGGAGTAGCATTATGCAGGTGCAACAAGAGTCCACTCAGCATGCAAGCATGAGTCAGGACGAGATCATACAACAGCTTCAACAGCAGGTGGCGAGTCTGACAATGGAAAACGCGACACTGCGTGACCAACTGGAGAACAAAGAGCAGTTTACCACCATGATCGTCCACGAATTGCGCAATCCACTCGCACCTATTATGAATTATGCCAAAATTCTCTCTCGCCATACCTGCACGCCAGGTGAGAATGCCTCTAAAGGCAAAAGGGGTCGGGGCAATCGTGCAGATGCTATTCAGCGTGGTACAGGCATTATCATGGGTCAGGCCAAACGCATGAATCGTCTGGTCAATGACCTGCTTGACTCCAGCCGTCTCTCATCCAGCCGTTTCAGTCTGATGCGCTCCATGTGTGATCTATCTATGTTAGTACAGGAGGTTGTTGAGAGCATTCGCCCTGTCGCGCCCTATCACACGTTCGATGTCCTGTTGCCAGCCGAGGCTATCATGGGCAATTGGGACAGCGAGCGGCTTCAGCAGGTGATCGGGAACCTGCTCGATAACGCCGCCAAATATTCAGATGAATATACTACCATCACTATACACGTGTGGATCACCCCTGGCGAGGCACATGTCAGTGTGCATAATCAGGGTAGTAGCATCCCCTCAGCGGATTTGGAGCAGCTTTTCCAGCCCTATACACGCCTCAAGGCTGCCGGTGGACGCCAGGGGCTGGGCCTCGGCCTCTACATCGCTCATTCGATCATCGAAGCTCATGGCGGCAAACTGCGCCTGGAGCCACATATCGATAAAGACTCCAAAGGCACTACCTTTGCTTTTGATTTACCTCTGTAATACCTGTCAATTCTAACAGGTAGCCCCCCGCTATTTGCTCTGGACTAAAAACTGGTGAAACTGGCGGTGTTGTTTGCGCGTCGGGCGGGTATACTTACTCCTGTGCAGGGAAACCTGGACGGAGAGAACCCGCGAGAGATGACATGACGCTTGTGGAACCCGCCATGTTCCTCTTATCTGTCCTATTGCACCAGTTCACCAATCGAATGTCTGCATTGCGAGGCGCGACTACGAGTATACGGTGAGCAGTACATAGGACGAGAACGATCATCGGATATGGTCATGTGGGTTTTCTACGGACAGGCTACACCGATCACACACAGACATAGTAAAGGCCGATGTATCGCGCCCGTCAAATCCCGTAGGGACCGATGTATCGCGCCCGTTGCAGAAAGGAGAAACCCTATGGCACAACAATGGGCCTATAAGGTTGTGTATATTGATAACCGTGGACGTATCTCTGCGGAAGGTGCAGAGACGTTGATCGGCAACGAGCGTCGCAGTGCCTTCGCTCGCCGCTATCTCAATAGCCTGGGTCAGG
>JAJZEJ010000085.1 GCA_021828635.1 Chloroflexota bacterium | reverse complement strand
CTACTTCCACTGCCACGTCCGAGAAACCAGGATAGCCACGACATAAGAAGAACCCCTTTATCATAAAGTGATAGAGTAAATGAAAAACGATGCTCTTTTCGACCTTCTATGTGACGTAGCTGATCTTTATTGTGGGTAGCAATCTGCCGGTTATCTTATGGGGATCAGAGTGGGCAAAAATATGTGGAATATCGTTGTAAGAAAAGATAAGAACCTATCCATCATTCATGCTATAATGTAGGTATGAGTGCGTTACATCTTTCTCAGCAGACTGTTGAGCAATTCAAACAGATACAGAGCAGGCTCGATCAGCTTCAACCGGAGGCAGAACCACAGGCAGTCATCGTTCCAGGCTCGCCACAACCAAAGGGGACGGTAGTGGTTTTTACCGGCTCATTCAACCCACCCACGGCTGCTCATCTCGCTCTGCTCAAAGATGCCTCCACCTACCTGAGTGACCACTTAGAGCAGGCACAGCTGTATGCCGCTTTTAGTAAGCATACTATCGACAAAGAGAACGTTGAGCGACCTCTTTTGCTAGACAAAGTGTATTTGCTGCATACCATTCTCAAACGCAGATTAGCACATACCGGCATCATGCTCTTCAATCGCGGTCTCTATGTGGAACAGGCAGAGGCAGTGTATGCAACATTTCCAGGCGTGCGGCAGTTGTTCTTCCTGATAGGCTATGACAAACTTGTGCAGATTTTCGACCCACACTACTATACGGACCGCGATAGCTCCTTACTTGCGCTCTTCAACTTGGCCAGTTTGCTAGTTGCGCCACGTGGCGACGGAGGAGAACAGGAGATAGAAGAGTTGCTTCATCAACCGCAAAATGAACGCTTCGCTCAACATGTGCAGATCATGCCCTTCGATGCAAGCTATCGCGCCATCTCCTCAACCGAGGTACGGCAGGGCGGCAAAGCAGCCATGCACGCTACTCCACGCGAAGTACAACAATTTATCCGCGAGACACGTGCCTACGCCCCACCACTACAGCGTGCGGATGGCACACAAGTTGATGTCTATAGTGAACGCAGCAAGCAACTACAGCAATTACTACAATCTTAAACGTTATTCGTCAGAGATACGGAAAATGAAGCGGGTAGCACCAATTTGAACTTCGTCGCTATCGTGTAATATGCAACGAGCCATTGCGCGACCATTGACAAAGGTACCGGTGGCCGAACGATTATCGATCAGCTCGTATTCACCGTCGGGCAATTCGCGTATCGTTGCGTGCAGACGGCTCACAGCCAGGTCTTCTAAAAAGATCGAGCAATCGCGGCTACGCCCAATCGTCATCTCCGGCCACAATTCAATGTGTGGCGTGAGGCTACGTGTATTGATGACCTCCAAATAGGCTGCCGGTAACAGCTCCGAGGTACGTCCCAGGTGCAACTCACGTCCACGTGAAACGGGCAATTGAAAAGGGCGTGTGCCTTCACTGGCATAGAACGTGATGAGCGTGTTGCCAAAGTGCAATTGATCGCCACTATTGAGAAGCTGTTCGTGTACTGGTATACCATTGACGAGGCTATCCCCACTCCCATGATCGTCATGCAAGAGATAACCAGCCGCAGTACGCACAATGCTGGCTTGCTTGCGATGGACGGTAATGTCTTCTAAAAAGATGTCACAATCGCTGCTACGTCCCAAAGTTGTGCGTTCCTTCCACAATTCTATGCGCTTCCCCGCCATTGACGTTTTATGGATAACCAGATAGGCACCTGATGTCTGCTCTAATGTCATACAACCCTACTCTATCCACGCCAGCAAGCATACATACGCCACTTGCTGCTAGCCATGCGTTCTTGTTATGGGTTGAGTATAGCGAACAGACACAATGGGTGTCAAGGTTAGTAATTTTATTATACAAGTGGATGTATTCTAGGTTCCTCTCGCAGCTTAAATGCACCAACTAATGTATGCAACCGTGTCGTCGAATTAATAAGCTTACCCAGATAGTGATCTGTTTCTCTCGTCTGCTCATTCATACCATTACTTACTTCTGCCGCATCTTTTATGAAACATAGAGCAGATTGTGAGAGATGAATCTGCTGGTTGAGACTCGTATTAATACCCTCAATAGCCTGTATCTGACGCTCAAGCATGTCGAAAATTGGGTTGAGCGACTTACTAGCATGTGCCGTCTCACGTCTCGTCTGGATAGCATGGTATGTTTCTCGTGCAATTGTTGCTAGAGCCTGTGATTGTTCCGCAATATTGAAAGCGACATCCGCCATCTGCTCCACTGCACCGACCGCCTCAGACATGTTCTGCACCTGATGTTGACTTACACTCATCAATTGCGTCATACGTAACTGCGTTGTATTGGTCAATATCTCTATTTCATCGGTGGCTGTCTTCACACGTATCACCAGATTACTTAACTCATCAATCATACAATTGAAAGAATGCGCCAGAAAACCCAGTGCATCCGACGTGACTTCGGCACGTGTACGCAAATCGCCTGAACCAAGTCCTTTAATCTCGCTAATCAAATCCTGTACACGCGATTCTAGAAAATCGTGCTGACGCTGAATATTTTTCATCAGCCTCACAATACTATCCAGCATGGTATTCATCGAAGTAGCAACCATATAGGTTTCGTCATGGCCTATCACAACCGCACGCGCATTCGTTTCACCCTGTGTAATGCGCTCGGTCAGGTCTACCAATTGACGCAAGGGGCGCGTAATCGTCAGATTGATCAGATAGCTGACGGCAAAGACGACCAGAATACTAAATAAGAAAGCCACAACCGTCCAGAAAAGGGTAGGTCGGATCTGAAAGGTGTTGATCTCCGCCACAATTTGACTGATGCTCTCAGTCATTCCGACAAGATTATCCACGTTACCCTTCAAAGGCAGATAGTCCAGATTGGCCTGAGCCACATCTGCTGCCAGAGTATCCTCGCTAGTATTACTATCTACATCTAAAAGCACCTGGCTTTGCGATGCATTATAGACCTGCCACTGCATATTAACCACATACAGCATCGTGTATTGACTGGCTGGCGCTTGATTGCCGTAACTATCGTTTTGTAAGATTTGGCGAATACTCTTCATCCTTGCGGATGTCGTAATCTGATAATCCCTCTGGTATGTAGCCAAAGTCGAACCAAAGTCGGTGGTCAATTGCACGATTTCGCGGCTGTTCTGCACATTATCAACAACATTATTCACCGCCGAGCTGGGTGCGCTATCATTGTTCACCGCCGAACTCGGCATCGTATTGAGTACCTCTAGCAGAGCATTCATGCGTAAGAGGTCCGCTTGCATATCGGTCGCAAGTTTCACGGCACTATTTTCTGACTGTACCGTCTCATTAATCGTACTCAAGGTATTGATATATGAACTGCCTAAGATTGAAATCACGAGGCCCGGAATTAAGGCAGTGATAGCAGCAGCTATCATCAGGCGTTGCGTGATTGACATGTTTGTCAGAAATTGCCACATAGCTTCTTGCTCCTTTCGCAACGGCAAGGCCAGGTAAATAAAAGACAAACGTTTACAAGTAAATGGACTTCACCTCGTCCGTCAAACTCTGTAATCGCGGCTTAACTGCTGCTCCATTCGATATCTCTTGTAAAGCAGTTACGATAGCCACGGATGCGGTACTGTAGCGTGGACCAAATGCGGGTGGGCGCATCGTTGGGATAATATCGTTGATAAAGGTCTGACTGATGGGATCGGCGTAGTACCGACCATACAGCTGCGGATTGGTGTCATAGCTTCTGCGCGGCAGCATACCCCCTTCGGGGATGAGAAAAGTGGTAATGACCGCACGAGATGTGGTGAGAAAATTGATCAGTTTCCAGGCCAATTCTTTATTGTTGGAGGATGAGGCGATACCCAGATTATGAATATCGGCACACGTGACCGGATGGGTAACACCCGGACCCAATGGAGTGGTCGTCACGGCAAAAGTCTGGTTGACCTGCTTACTGGTGCTAAAGGCAGGGTTGATGGAAGCTAGAATGCCCGTCAAATAGGGTCCATCCAGCTTAAAAGCAATTGTCTCCTCCGCCATCAATGCTCGCTCAGCTTTAATCGCCATGTTGGGCGGCGTCCATCGAGAGCGAACAGCATCTTGTAGCCACTGGAATGCCGCGACGGTTCCCTCATCAGCCCAATTAATCGTCACTTCTCCATTGCCGTTGTCTACCATTGGATTGCCACCAAAGGTCCATATCCAGGGCCAGAAACCTATCAGGGCATAATCTGTCGCGGACGTATCGAGAGCGATAGGATAGCTATTATGCGGCAACTTGCTACGCAGGACGGCCATAGCCTCATTCAGTTCGACAATAGTGCGTGGAGGGCGCGTGGGGTCTAATCCAGCTGAAGCTAAGAGAACTTTGCTATACCAGAAACCGTGAGGGGTAATGCTAAACGGAACGGCATACAGTGTTCCTCTATACGTACCTGCCGCGAAACTACCAGGAAAGGCATCATCGCGCCAATTCTGCGAGACAAAAGGACCAAGATCAGCCAATGCGCCCATACCAGCCAGCGCATACGGCCAGTTGCCGCTCAATTCCATCACATCCAATGTGATATTGGCACGAACCATTTCGGTCAATTGCGTCAGAACTTCATCAAATTGCATACCAATATTGTTGACCTGCACATTGTTCTGATTTTCAAAGGCGAGCAACGCCTTATCAATATCCGCCCGCGTCGCCGTCTCAGCCGAGGCCCAATTGGCGAAATTCAGGCTACTCTCTAACGTACCGCTGCTATACCCTCCACTACAATCTTCCAGGAGCGTACTAGCAGCACCCAGAGACAGCCCAACAGCTATAGCCCGTCCAATCAGATGCCGACGGCTGATTTTCCCTTGCCCAAAGAAAGGAAATACAACGTTGTCCCACATGGAGTCACCTCCTGTTTTGCTTCATAGCAAAATAGTCCCCACAGTGATTTTTTGCGCAAGATCAAAAGTAATGCCATGTGATAAGTATGTCGTGCGTAGTAGGTATAATGGGCCTCTTTATCCTTTTAGACCGCTTTGCTTGTAACCTTCTACGATATAACGTTGAAGGAACAAGAAAATAATCACCAGTGGAATAATAGATATCATCGCACCAATGAAGAGTTCGTGCAAGTTCAATACCTGGGCATTCAAAAAATTGGCAAGCACAACCTGAATGGTCCAGGCCGACTGATCCTGCCCAATCACAAGCGGCCAGAGAAAAGCATTCCAACTGCTAATAAAGGTGATGACGCTCAGAGCAGCGATGATGCCATAGGAATTGGGGATGACGATGCGCCAGAAAGTTCCTAAATAGCCCAGACCATCGATACGTCCGGCCTCCTCCAGTTCATGAGGAAAACTCAAGAAAAACTGGCGGAAGAGAAAGGTCGTAAAGCCGGCAAAAATGCCTGGTACTACCAGACCTTGAAGTGTGCTGACCCAACCAAGATCAGAGACGATGACATACGTTGGCACATAAATAACCGCGCTAGGAATCATCAGTGTCACCAGCACCGCGAAAAAGACCACGTTTGACCAACGATAGGGAATACGTGCCAAGCCATAACCGGCCAAAGCCGAAATGAAAATCTGCCCTACAGTCTGCAAAACAGACACCAGAAACGAATTGGTCAAGCCATCCAGAAAAGGTACATCAGGATTGGCAAAGAGTTCCTGAATATTTTCAAAGTGCAGCGTTTTCGGGAAAAACGTCCAGGTCTGCGAGGTAATATCGGCATCAGTCGATAAGCCGTTTCTCAAAATCAAATAAAAGGGCAGTAAGAAAATCAGGGCCAGGATAATTAACGCTGCATAGCGAAGAACCAGGCTCGTCACTTTGCTCATTGATCTGACACGCCTGGCACGCCTGCGCTGAGGAGACCTTACTGATGAAGAAATTGCTGCCATCGATGTTTTCCTTTCCTCTCTCGTCAAAACGCCAAATATGCCTGAGATAGTCACAGACAACTGTAGGAGCCGATGTATCGCGTCCGTTCGTGGGCGTCGATTCTGTTGGGCAGGCTGCTCGCAC
>JAJZEJ010000519.1 GCA_021828635.1 Chloroflexota bacterium | reverse complement strand
TTCAGGTTGAGAGTCGTTTTCCGGTTGAGACGCTAGAGGGGTTGCGCCAACGCGGCCATCTCGTGCAAGAGGTCGGCGCATGGCAATCACTCATGGGCTATGCGCAAGGTATCATGTTCGATGCCAACACGGGCGTCATGCAAGGAGGTGCGGACCCACGTGCCGAAAGCGCCGCCGCAGCTTGGTAGACTTGTGACGTAGCATCCACGAGGCAGGGTAGCCGCAAGGGCTACCCTGCCTCGTGGATGCTAGATTCTACGGCAATGTATTCAAATGCGGCCAGACGGTGTTAGCGAAGTTATAGCCATTTGAGGCATCCCAGTTGATCGACTAGGTCATTGCGCCACGAATGGTCGGCTAGGTAGTAGATGGCTTGAATGAACCACAGTTCGTGCCGGTCGCCAGACAATCAAGAGCGGCGTTCCTGATATGATCTGCATATGCAGATAAATGTCTTGCCCTCTACGAGATAGCTACCTCCCACATGTATCTGCATATACAGATACCAACCTTCTCTTTACAAGAAGATCATCCACGCACGTATCTGCATATGCAGATTTCTGCCAACTATCCCTCAGTCACTTATTCCTGGCTCATCTGCATATGCAGATACCCTTTAACAAAATACTGTGAGTTGTGATATACGGGCCGGTTATGCAGATCACTGCTCTCTCGAAGCCTCTCATCTCTGCATTCATCTGCATATGCAGATATTATTCCATTGCTTTCCCAGACTGTAAAAAACTAGAGAACCGAACATCCTTGCAAACACAGCCAATACTTTGTATACTGAAGCAGCTATTTCTGTTCGATGAACAACTCATATTGTTATGTAGGATTTGTAATACTTCTATTGCCTATCCAGATATTTAGTAAAGAAGCGCAACATATGAGCGATCAAACTCCCGATCCCTATTCAGAATATCTTTACCAGCCGGAGAAACCAAGCAACCCTTACCCACCTGCTAATCAACCGCCTGTCTCGCCCTATCCATCTGCTAATGTGACACCAGCATCACCTTACTCTCAAATGCCTTACGCGAACGCTCCCTATACTCAGCCTGTGCCGGGACCATATGCACCACAGGCACCCTATCCACCACCAACGCGAGGTAATGGTCAGGCCATCGCCAGACTTGTTTTAGGTATTATCAGCATGATCGCCTAGTTATTACCTATAGCAGGCGTCCCACTCGCTATTCTCGGCATCGTCTTCTCTGCCTTGGGTCACCGGTCTGTCATACATAAAACATTGGCGCTTCTTGATCTCATCCTGGCAATCGGCAACTCCGCTCTCGGTGTCTATCTACACTTGCGCGGCTACTGAGGCACTATTTCTGCATATGCAGATGTCTGCCTTTCGGTAGCACTCTTCTTCTGCATATGCAGATACATATTCTCTCTTTACAAGGAAACTATCCGCGCACCTATCTGCATATGCAGATACTTTCTTGCCATGCTTTTCATCTGCATATGCAGATCGTTTCTTGCCATGCTACTCATCTGCATATGCAGATACTTTCTTGCCATGCTTTTCATCTGCATATGCAGATCGTTTCTTGCCATGCTACTCATCTGCATATGCAGATCGTTTCTCGCCATGCTACTCATCTGCATATGCAGATCACATTCCAATTTTTCTAAGTAGTAAAAAACTAGGAAAAGTACTTGCAAACAGCGAGATACTTTGTCATAATAAGGAAGTGATCTGCATATGCAGATCGCATTGTATAGTTGTATAGAAATACCCATGTTGGAGGGGTTTATGGGAACAATCATCGTGAGTTCCAACCTTAAAGGTGGAGTCACAAAAACAAGCTCTACCATCAATTTGGGTGTAGGACTCACGCTACTTGGCAAGCGCGTCCTGCTGGTGGATGCCGATTTACAGGGCAATACGACCGCAGCGTTGGGTATTGAGCCAAGCAAATTAGAGCATACTACCTATACCCTGATAACAGGGCAATCAACCTTCGAGCAGGCCGTCAAACAGACGTACTTTGACAAGGTATCAAAACAATTTATTGATGCCTCAAATCAAGAGATTTTAGCACGGCTCACTATTCCGCCAGAGAATATTGTCAGCGGTCCTGATCTACTACCCTGTAATATCGCTGCTGCTCGTGCAGAAAACGATCTGATCCATAATCCAAGTTGGGGATCACTCCTGCGCACAGCCCTACAAAGTTACCGACAAAACTATGACTATATTTTTATTGATACCCATCCCGACCTCGGCAAATTGACTGTCAACGCCTTCATTGTCGCTGACTACGTACTGATACCCACCGTGCCGGAACAATGGCCTACGCAGGGATTGATTATCTTGTGTAACTCTATTAACGAGGCACGTACTATTAACCCTAATCTCAAAATCGTAGGCATCGTCTTTAGTCGGGTGCGCTATGCAGAACACACGAGACTGATGGAATATATCCAGGATAAACTTGTTCCAACCTTGAATAAGCAATTCCCACGCTTGCATCTCTCCTGTTTTGAAGCATATACTAATGAGAGTGCAGCATTTATCAACGCTACCAATAGACGTTCGTGTGTGCTACTCACCCACCCCATTGATGCCATTTCTGTCTCCTATTGGGCTTTGCTGACCGAATTGCTACGAAAAATTCAAAGCCCCGATCTCTCGTTAGCGCAAGTACAATTTGAACGAGCTATGATGTACTACAACAAGCAACGTGAGCAAAGCAAAGTGGGTAGCAGAAAGACACAAAGCAGGAAAGAAGAGGAGTAAATAACAATGGCAACAAAAAAACGGGCCATTCCAAATTTCGATGAGCTTTATGCCAGTGTCACACAACCACAACCATCTTCGGGAGCCTTTGAAGGTATCGAAGCTGTTGTAGACCAGGTTATCACGCGAGAGAAGCGGCGTCCCGATCTGGTCACACTCGATCATTTACGGCCAAATCCACATCAGCCACGCAAAGAGTTTGATGAAGAGGAACTCGACCAGTTAGGTGACTCTATTTTAGAACATGGGCTGCTCGAACCACTGGTAGTACGAGAGTCTCTGGCCAATGCGGGATATTATGATATCGCATGCGGTGAACGGCGCTGGCGGGCTATGCGTATGAAGGGTATTCGTGAAGCCGAGGCTATTATCCTCGATGCTAGCGTCTCAGACACTGAAATGGCCGAAATTGCTCTCATTGAGAACGTGCAACGCAAAGATTTGACTCCTTACGAACTGGCGGAATCCTATCAGAAATTGCGTGAGCAAGGATTATCAATAGAACAAATTGCGGCAAAAGTGAAAAAGAAGAAAGCCCATGTAGACGACCATCTGGCGATCATACGAGTGCCTTTAGAAGTGCGTCAACTCGTCAAAGAACATCCTGATGTACCTCTTAGAACTATTCGAGACCTGGGCAATGTTCCTAACGAAGAGGATCGCAAATATCTGATTGCCTTTGTCGCACGAGGAGAATTGCCAGCTAACAGCATCTCACAAATTCTTCAAGCTGCCAAAAAAATAACTATCAAAGAAAGTGTTCGCTCTCACGAAGAGTATGTAGCTCAGAAAAACACCACCTCGCTTCCAGAAGAGCCAGAGAGAACAGAGCTTGCCGCCCGCATGCTGGCAAACCCATCCTCTTTGTCAGCACCAGTCGAAAACACGGAGAGAATATCTGAGCAAACTCCTCCAACAATAGCCACGACTGTGCCACGCCCCGTATCTTCGGTCGTCGAGTTAGTAACATTGGAACACCTGTTATCGCGGGATAAAGCGCAAATCTATAAGATCTACGACCGACTGCAAAGTACACTTGCTACGATGTCTCCCGAAGCAAGAGAGCGTGTACGCAATAGCGTTGACCAGTGGCATACATGGATGAGTAATCTTTTAGAGCAGACACAAGCATAAGAGCTATACCAGAGACATTGATTTTGCGATAGGATAGTTAACAGAGAGAGAGAAGTGATCCAATGGCATCATTGCTTACGCCATTCCAATCGGCGTTTCAGCCGGAGGCATTTGCTTTACCATCCTATCCAGATTATATCTTCTGGATATGGACTCAAACTGACACGTACACAAATCTCGAAGCTGAAGACCTCAAAGAACTGCGCAATGAAGGCTGGGTAGAACTACCAGAAAGTGGTGACGGAACACTCGGCCAGACGTTTTTCTTTTCTCGTACCCAGCTCACCTCTACTTTGACGATTGCCACACAAGAAACGACTACATTTCGTCTGTGGGCAAAGTCTGATGATCTGCGCTTTGCGCAACAGTACCCTGTACAACTCACGCACGCTGTACAACGACCACAACTGGCTACTGATGATCCAAGCCTTGTTACACTACCTTTCGAGTTGAGCGCGGGTTCTCATGCGCTTATTCCACATCCACATGATCCAACTCGTCTAAATATGTATCGACTCGATCAACTTGGCAATCAGGGATATGCTCTCTTTGAGAAAATTCAGCATGCCTTTATACTTTCAAGACAATCATCTATTACTATACAGCAGCAGCCAACAAAAACGAAGCAACGTAAGAAAAAGGGCAGCGGAGAGAGCGATAGCACTAATGCCCCTACACCTGCCCAGATCAAAACAGAGCTATGGCATAGCGCACAGCAAGCTGCACGAGAATTGATCATTCTCTACTGGCAATTGCATCAGGAAACCATGAAACATCGTGAGCGTCCGACTATTCCTCACGTGTTCAACACCGATCAGCCTGTCGCGCTCACTCCTACCCCCTTGGCCGTGCAGGGAGTATTAGCAGCATATAGTAACGCGCAAAGTGGAGGTGAGGGCTGGTTACACCAACAGCCCGCACAGACGCCTACTTATTTGTATCATCAGGAAAAAAATACAGCACAAATTGAATGGCGACCGACAACCACCAATGACGTTGAAACACTCTGGAAACAGATTCGTCTGTTCTCTGACCTCGATGGTGATGTCTTTCTGGCTCTACTCGCGCAATGGATGGCCTCATCTGATGAAGAAGGCTATACCTGGATTTCTTCCGAACACATTTTGAACTATCGCGGCATCCAACCACGAAAATACGAGGACACTGAAGGACAGACCCATCAATATAGCTATCGCCGTGAAGAACTTGAAACTATCAGCAAAAGTATAGAACGCATACGGGATACCCATGTGACGCTTCAGCAATGGGTAAAAGAAGAACTGGCATCAGGCCAACCGCGCCGACGTGGACGCCCCAAAAAACAAGCTCTTCAACTTGAAAGCTACATCATGACCATTCCAGAATTCATTCAACAAGGGGAGTTGTCGCCTGATACAGAAACGGGGTTGCCTATTGCCTGGCGCTATCGTCCGGGTAAATGCTTGGAGCCATTCCTATCCGGCCCCAATCGCCAGACAGCCTACCTCTTGCAGAGGGCATTGGGCTACGACCCTATGAGAGAGTTTTGGGAAAAACGCTTAGCTCGTCTTGTCACTTTCAACTTACGAATGAACGTGCAAGGCGGTTATATCACGCGCCAGCTTCGCAGTATCTTCGATGAATTGAGTCTGCCGCAGAACCGCAACGATCCAGACAAAACGCGGCAACGTTTTGAAAAAGCCCTCAACCATTTGCAGGCAGACAAACTAATCAGCCAGTGGGGTTATCAAGAAGCACTGGTCAAACTTCCGCCAAAGAAATGGTTTGATACATGGCTAGATTTCCATATTCAAATCACTGTCGCTCCTTTATCCTTCTTGGACGCATCCGACGAGGAATCTAGCAGCAATATACCCCTTTTGTCTTGAATTTTCGGCGCTACCTGGCGGCTTTTTCGGCGCTACCTGGCGGCTTTTTTCTTCAGTCGTATATGCTATAAACTGGCCTGAGAAGCCAGTTTATAGCATATTTTACATAGGCCCAAAAAGGGTCGGAAAATCGACATTTGCCAAAATAAAATTCAGGGGGTGATGACAAAAGAACATTTGTTATGTATTATTTAGAACAGCAAGATTGTTTCTCAGTTCACAGTAAGGCTGTACTTTACTACAGAAGAGGAAAGGAGATGAAATCTAAAAATTTCCTGGTAGGATGTACAATAAAAAAGGAAAACCAG
>JAJZEJ010000080.1 GCA_021828635.1 Chloroflexota bacterium | reverse complement strand
GCGAATGGCCGCCGAGAACCAGATTGCGCACGGCATAGCCGGCGAACGGGCCCGATGGGCCACGCAAGGCCGCACCGGCCTGGGCGAGGATGGTTGGGGAGGCGTCGTTATAGCGCGCGAGCTCGTCCCACCAGGCTTTGCGAAGCTGATCATCATCTTCCTTGAAAGGCGGCGTAACGAGGTCCACAAGCGCGCCCGTCGGCGGCGGGGCGGGGGTCGCCTCGATGTTCAGCGCTTCGTAATGCTCGGGGCTCGTGGGTTTGACATGAACATCAAGCGCAGTTTTTTGCGAGACGACGCAGGCCCAGCCGTGCCCGGAACGCAGAATATAGGGCGCGCAATACATGTAGAGCGGCGCGATGCGGTGCACGTGCAGCGGCTCGACGATGATCGTGCCGCTGAAGCGTGCTGGATCGCGCGGGCGGCGGATCGTGATCTGGGTTTTATAGGGGCGGCCGTGCTCGTCCTGCCCAGAGGCAAACCATTCCTCGACCACGTAATCATAATCCGCGGCGCGGACGAGATATTCTGCCAGAGGGATAAAGGGGGGCTCGTCCGCTCCTGATTTTTCAAGTGTTGCTGGTGTTATGGGCATTTTCCTACCTATCGTGTTGAGGTGCGAAATTACAATTCGGCTGACCGACGCGCCGCAGTAGGTACACATTAACTAAATATTTAGTTAATATAAGTAAAACGTTCGGAGTGCGATGCAGCGAAGGGACGAATAGGCGCGGCATCGTGCCGCGCCGCATTTTGGATGTCTTGTTGACCTATCTCGGTGGAAATAGCCGGGCAGGCAACAAAAAGCAGGCGAGTGCGGGGAGAAGGATCATCGCACCCAACATATTCCACAGGAACATAAAGCAGAGCAGAAGCCCCATATCGGCTTGGAATTTGATCGGGGCAAAAATCCAGGTACTGACGCCCAGCGCCAAAGTGATGCCGGTGAGCAGCACAACTTTGCCGGTGGACATCAGTGTCTCATAATAAGCCTCGGACAGAGGCAACCCGCCACGCAAAAAGCGGAGCAGGATGCTGAGGACATACAGCGCGTAATCGACACCAATGCCCACCCCGAGTGCTGTAACTGGCAAGGTAGCCACCTTAATGCCGATATGCAGCCACACCATTAACGCCTGCGCCAAGATGGATGTTATGGCCAAGGGAATTATGGCGCAAAGCACGGCACGCCAGGATTTGAATGCCACAAAGCAGAAGATGGTGACGACTGTATAAATTAGCACCAGCATCACGGTGTTAGCTTGTGCTACTACAATGTTGGTGGCGGCTTCAATACCGGCATTGCCTCCAACGAGCGAGATTTTGTAACCAGTCCCTTTGTTTGAGGGATTGCTGATGAATCTTTGTGCGGTATTCAACACAGTGCTAAGTGTTCTTGCCTTATGGTCGGTCAGCGAAATATAAATTGGATCAAAAGTGCATGCGATATTCTTAAACTCCGGCGGAATACCCAGTGCACCGGCATAGAGTCCTGAAGAATTAGGCTCAATTCCAAACCATTTTGGCGACCCTTCCGTCAATCCCGACGAAAGGTAGGATTCAACAGTAGCGGCAGAGCTGGTCGAGGTAACTTGGGGCAGTTGCTGCAACCGCCATTGCAGTCGGCTCATCGCAGTTAGCACCGAGTAATCAAGGCAATGCCCTTCCTTAGTATCAACCATCGCCACCATCATGTCACTACCGACTGCGAAATGTTTGATGATGTAGGCATTATCTTTGTTGTAGACGGAGCTCTGTCTCAACTCCGGCGCACCAGGTTCCAGATCACCAATTTGCACATGCCTCCCCACAGCATAACCAACGCCGGCTACCAAAATAGCGCCGAGTATCGCACAAGCCGCCCAGCGGCGTTGGGTGAACAGGTCAAGAAACAACCAAAGTGGGTTAGGGTTGCTAGTATAGTTGATGCCGGTACGTTTGCTACGTTCGGCGGCCAGGGGGTTCACTCCGATGTAGCTGAGGGTGATGGGAATAAGAATCAGATTTGTGATCACCAGTAAGGCAACACCGATGGTCGCAATGATCGCCAATTGCTGAATGGAGGCAATGCGGATGACCATCAACACCGAGAAGCTGGTTGCATCGCAAATCAAAGCGACAAAGCCAGCTAGGAACAACCGGCGGAACGTGTAGCGAGCCGCCACCAGACGGTGTGTGCCGCGGCCAATATCCTGCATCACGCCGTTCATTTTCTGGGCGCCGTGACTCATGCCAATGGCGAAAATGAGGAATGGTACGAGAACAGAGTATGGCGTGAGGGTAAGGCCGAGCAAGGACAGTAAGCCCATCTGCCAGACTACGGCGGTGAGCGATGCGGTCACCACCAGGGCCGTGGAGCGGATGCAACGCGTGTACCAGAACAGCATTCCCGTGGTGATAATGATAGAGATCAGGAAGAAGCCAAGGATCTCGTTGATATCGTTGATCATGTCGCCAACCACCATGGCAAAGCCAATGATGTGCAGCGTGACGCCTTGCGTGGCGTATTTCTTACGCAGGCTGTTGAAGTCGCTCGCGAGCTGGCCGTAATTCAGCGGTCTGCCGTCCACTTTCAGCAGCAACGGCGCGTAAATCATCGAGGATTTATAATCAAGCGCCACAAGCTGGCCGAGAATGCCCGCATTTTGGATATGCCTGGCCACTGTCTGCAAAGCGGCAGGAGAGCCGTCGTAATGCTCGCCAATAACGCGGCCGCCAGTGAGGCCGTCAGGCGTCACCAGCGTCCAGGTGGTTTGCGGGCTCCAGAGAGATTGCATGAAGGGGCGGTTGATGCCCGGCAACAGGTAAACCTCTTCGCTTATGTGCCGCAGCACATCGAGATAATGCTTGTCGAGGATCGTGCTCTTATTCGCCACAACGGCAACCTGCACTGCATTGGACGAGGTCGAGAGATCGTCATAATGCTTCAGATAGTTGACGATATAGGGCTGGTGGGTCGGAATCATATCCGCGTAGTCAGCCGAGAGCCGCACCTTGGTTGCCTCATAGCCAAGAAAAACCGTGGCGATGAGGCACAGGATCATGATGATCGGGCGGTTGTTGAACAGAATGCGCTCGACAAGGGAGCCAGACCCCTTATCGAAATGATTCAGGTCTGCGATAACGGGTGCTGTATTCGACTTATCCAACTTACCCAATTTCCTCTACTTGGCCGGACCTGCCCGGCCCGCTCTTGTTAACCTGCACGGCGGCGGCGCGAAGGCTGCGTACCGTGGAAATCCTCAAACCTAATGGTGCATCTTCGTCATGTCGGGGACGGCAAATACGCCGACGCTGGTCACAAGGAGAAAGCCCATCGGCCCCAGCGGCACCAGATCGTTGATGCTCATGATCGGATTGCGGTTAGCCAGCACGAAGCTGTTGCCATGATCCTTGCTGATCCATAAGCCCCCGCCCGCATCACCTGCGACCAGCAGGCCCGAGCCGGGAAGGGCGCTGATTGTGTTGATGTTGGACTGGCCTGTGAAGTTCGGCTGGGTCCAGGTTTTGCCTTGGTCGGTGGACAGATATATCTCACCTGCCACGCCATAGGCCAGAATGCCGCCGGCGCCCGTGTCGGTAATGCCGAAGAAGGTGGCGTTGCCCGGCTGGGCGAGTTTCGGGAAAGTTCTGCCACCGTCAGTTGACTTGAAAATCAGGCTCGCCTCGGACACCAAGTAATAGGCACCGTTGATGTTCGCGGCGTCATAGATGTTATGGCTCACGGGGTCGTCGATATTCATGCTCCAATCAGTCCAGCTTTTGCCGCCGTCGGTGCTATGTTCGGCAAATCGGTATGCCCCGAAGGCGAAAATTTCGGTTTCGCTGATTGGCAACAATGAAAGGAATGGCTTGTCTGGACCTTGGCTTGTTAGAATTTTCGCCCGGCGCGTTGCGCGATCGGCGTTATCTGAACCAGGCTCCTGGGCGGCGACATAGGCTTGTGTGGCCGTATTCATCAGCGCGATCTCAGCGATGCCGTCTAATTGCTTTACCCAGTTCTCACCGCCATCCTCAGTCTTGAGGATGACACCTAACTCACCAGTGGCCCAGCCAACCTTGGCGCTGGCGAAAGCGATGGAGGTGATTGTACCGCTGAAGGGCACTTTCGCCTGGTGCCAACTCTGGCCACCATTGTCAGAATAAATGATAAGACCTTTCTGCCCTCCCGCCAGAACACGCGGCCCGGCGTTGGCGCCGGTGACGAAATAGGCGTTGGTAGGGTGTAGGACTGAAATTGCGGCGTTGGTCAATTGTGGGTATTGCAGCGTTGCAGCTTTGGCGGATCCACCTACGGTGCCGCCGATCGCGCCCAAAAGAGCCGATGAAAGCAAATTACGGCGTCGTAGAAAGGTCATGTTGGCTTCCATCTAGGCTATTCTCAAAGTCCGATGCCACGTAACGCATTTTGGCTCCACTGCGTCGGCACGGCATGCAGTGGAGCCATTGATTGACAAGCAGATTAGAAGCTCGAACTGGCCGCCATCTGCTGAGGGTCAAAATAGTTCGGGTCTTGCGGACCGATATATTCGTTGGCGCTGAATGGAGGGTAGTTGATGCTGCCGACATAGCCGTAGTCACCGGTTTGCACGTTAAAAATAAACATACCCTGGGTAACGGTACCAGGCATCGACGGTACGCAACGGTTGAAAGTAGTGTAGCATTTTACCATTTTGCCGTCGGCACCGTAGCTTTCTCCCAGCATGGCGGAATACGTGTCTTCATCGAGATAGAAGCGGCGCTTATGCAGCACGTTGCGCTTGTCTGCACGCAGATTGGCTTCCAGCACCCATACACGGTGTTTTTCCCAGCGGATGAGATCGGGATTCGGTGTCTTAGGACCGAATAATTCCTGCGCGGTATGATAATGCAGGCCATTGTTGTTATAGGGGATCAACATTTCCTGTTTGCCGATGTAGATCCAGTGGTACTGGTCCGGGCTGCCAGAGAAACAGGTGCCCTCGTCGTAATTGCCGATGTCGTTGATGTTCGCTGACGGCGTATCGTAAACCTCGTTAGGCGCCTTACGTACACGTCCTTCGCCTGCGACGACGGTCCAGGTCTGATCGGGCTTCAATCGGGTGTTGCTGCTATACCAAACCATTGCCTCGCCGCCATCCACCGCTGCCGGGGCCACCATATATTCGTGAAGTTTATAATAATATCCATCATATGTTTCAGGTGACCCCTTCGGATCATAGTACGGATAGATAAAGCGACTTTTACCCCCCTCGGTGAGAACCATCTGTCCGTTCGTGACAACGATGCTTGGCGAGAATAATGTCCAGTTTGAATAGCCGGGCCACGCCAGGAGGTGATTCCAGATGAGCTGTGTGCCACCAGTTTCTGGATCTGAGGTATCGATGATTGGAAACGGCACCCCCCCAAAAGCGCCGAGAAAGCCAAGCTGGCCTCCTGCAGGGTCAAACTTGGCACGGATCACGTTCTTAGCGATGTTATCGTAGACATATTGCGGCGCCGCGGCCGTGCGGTGGGTGGGATAAACTTTGATGCTGAAGCCATAATTGGACATCATGACCTGTGTCGCTGGCGTCAGCATATCCTTATATTGGTCCATATTGCTGGCATCCACAGTGTAGAGCGGCTTCTCATCTGTGAACATTGGCACATCGACGGGGGTGGTTACGGGAAGAGGCGGCGAGACTACCCCTCCCGTCCAGGGGGGGATCGAACCATCGGCATTGCCGGCGCGTTCGGAGCCGAGCGGTGTCAAGGTCGTAGTCAGCAATGCGGGATCTGCCGCAGCTCGCGCCGGGGTAGGAGTCATTAGAGTCGGGCTAGCCGCCCCGAGGCCAGCGAGAATGCCAAATTTGCGTCGGTTCATATTTTCCTTCCTTTGTCGGCGCGGAGTGCACGCCGTAGCCAAGTGATCTAAGTGAATATGGCGAATTCAATGGGCCTGAGTGTGTTACTCAGAAAGTATGCTGGATGTTGAAGTTGACGTAGTCGCGGTCTGCATTTGGCTGTGTGCTTGCTGTGTCAGTGGTTTTCGGTACCGCGCCATAATACCCTACGTAATTGAGAGATGCGGTCCAGGTCGCACGGTAGGTTGCCGAT